>NZ_JBQPOM010000023.1:0-28029 GCF_052220145.1 Vagococcus sp. WN89Y
GTTCAATTATATCGAGTGTGATTACAATCGGTGGCGTCGCCACAGCGCCTGTGGCGGACTCAGCCCGGAGCAATTTGAAAACCAGAACCTCGCTTAGGGCCGTGTCCACACTACGCGGGTAGGATCAGAGATCATGTGGCGATTCAACATATACTATGGAATAGTATTTTTTATTGCTATTGCATTATCGACCACAATATCTAATAGCTCTTCTTCTTTTAGGGTAAAATTAGCATATTGAGACATTGCTCTACATGTTGTTAATTCTTCTATTATTTTTTGCGGAATCTTGTCACTATGTCTTTTTAATTCATCATAGCGAAGCAAAAAAAATGATGCTGATTCATTGTTACCGCTTCTCTTTAACTCAGAAACGATGCTTTCAAGAGCTAACAGCAAGCTTTTAAAATTGTTTACCATGGTACCCCCATCGTTTTTATTATCCAGGATCTAGGTAAGTTAGATACTACAGCCTGGTATCCTAAGCCTGGATACCCCACCCCTTGAGCAGCAGCGAGTCCTTCACTTACCCACGTTCCTTTGGGAACGTTAAATTCCGACATTTTAGTTATAGCCACCCCCCAATCATGGCGAATTGCTAATTTTTCGCGCAATAATTGTTCAGAACTATATTTTTCATTAGTTAACCATGAAATTTTCCTTCCAGTTCTATTGTCAACCCCATGATATTTATAAAAAACCTCATTACTTTTAAGTTGTCTATTTTTATAAATTCCTTTATCGAAGGTTTCTGCAATCCTTCCGGGTAGTTGTGGCCCAGTTTTTTCTCCCGAGCTACATTTCGCCAGCCCCCACGGATCAATCCACCCGAGTGGATTCGGTGCATACTGGTACAGGTTCCAGCCGCCGTTTAACCCAATTGGATCCTGGACAATAAACCGTCCGGTCTGCGGGTCGTAGTAGCGGAACAGGTTGTAATGCAGCCCGGTTTCGGCGTCAGCGTACTGACCGGCGTAGCGCAGCGGCTGGTGCGGCAGTGCCGTGTTCAGTGCCACGCGCGTGAAGCCGTCAGTCTGGTGGCGCACCTCGCCGAAGCTGCCGTACTGCCCGCTCCAGCGGAGGCTGCCGTTTTCGTCGGAGACTTCCAGCGGCGCGCCGTTAAGGTCAGTGCTGAACCAGTAAATCTCTCCGGCCGTGTCGTCCTGCAGATGGTCAACCCGCGCCAGCGGGCTCCAGGCCTCATTCGGGTCGTAAATATACGTGCTGTACTGTCCGCCGTCGTGCTGCTCCTGCAGCAGGCGGTAGCCCTGCCAGAGGAAGCGGGTTTCCGTGGTGCCGTGGGCAGTGGTGACGGTCTTGCGGATACGCCTGCCCAGCGCATCATAATAATAACGTGCCTCAAAGCGGCCCTGCGGCCCGGTTCCGCGGGCAGAGAGCAGGCGGTTCTCCGCATCATAGGTGTAATGCTGCTCATACAGCCCGCTGCGGCGGCGGGTTAAATTGCCCCACGCGTCGTACTGCATGAACAGGTTCTGCCAGTGCTGCAGGCGGTTGTCGGTGACCGGCTCATCGTTCGCGGCCAGGTTATCGGCGGCGTCATAACTGAAGTGCGCGCTGCTGTTGCCCTGGCGGGCCTCATAGTGCTTCAGCAGGCGGCCTTCCGCGTCGTAGCCGTAACTGATTTCCCCGCGCAGGGTGTCGCTGACACCCGCCAGTTCGCCGCGCCCGGTGTAGCGGTACAGGCGCTCCAGCAGCATCTGCTCCGGCAGGGCGACGTCCGTGAGGAGTGCGCTGCGCTGCCCGGTGCGCCTGCCGAGGCTGTCGTAAGTCCGTGCCTGTTCACGTGCGCCCTGGGTGCGGCGGATTTCCCGGTGCAGGCGGTCGCGGGTGAACTCGGTGACCAGTTGCTGACCGAAGCGGATGGCGCTGACGTGGCCGGAGCCGTAATGCAGCCAGGCCATCTGCTGCCCGCCGGGAAGCGTGAGATTCGTCAGGTTACCGAGTGCGTCCCATGCATAGCTGAGTTCGCCGTTAACCCCGGACTCGCTCACCAGGCGGCCTGCGGTATCACGGGTGAAGGTAACTTCATCCGTTTCAAGACCCAATGCTATACCGTCAGCGGTCGGGGTTCGCATTATCCGCGTAACCCGGCCGCTGCGGTCATGGTCATAGCGGTACGCCGCATGCCGGGTGCTGCGCCCGGTCAGCAGGCCGCTGTCGTCATGAGTGAACTGTTGTATACGCCGGGCAATACCGCCGTCTGCGGCAGGCCGGCCGTTCTCCTGCAGCACGCTCAGGAAGCCACGTACATCCCACTCCATCTGCCGGGAGGTGTCGTCCGGGCGCGTTTCGCTGAGCGGGTGGCCGGTTTCATCATACGTGAAGCGGTACTCCCCGCCGTTGCCGTTTTCGAGTCGCAGCAGGTTACCGCGCGGGTCATAATGCCAGCGGCGGGTGCGCCCGATGCGGTCGGTGAGGCTCACCGGCAGGCCGAGCGTGTTGTAATTCCAGCGCACCTCGCTCTCCAGCGGGTCGCGCCAGGCCGCAAGCTGGCCGCGGTCGTTCCACTGCAGCGTCTCGCGGCTGCCGTCCGGGTGAATCACGGTGGTGAGCTGCCCTGCGTTATTCCACTCGCGGCGGGTGACATTCCCTTCGGCGTCTTCACTGGACAGCAACTGGCCGAAGCGGTCATAGGTGAAACGGGTGACGCTGCCGGAGCAGTCGGTCCTCTGTATAAGCAGGCCCTGGCGGTTCCACACCAGCCGCACCACGCCGCCGGTGGCATCGGTGATGCTGTCCGGCAGCGGTTCTTCATCATCCGGGTAGTGGTACGTGGTGGTGTTGCCTGCGGCGTCGGTTTCGGACAGCAGGCGTCCCTTCAGGTCATACAGGCTCTGCTCTGACGTCCCATCAGGATAATCCGTGCGGGTAAGGCGGTCGGTGAGGCGGAACCAGTGGTACTGCGTGCTCCGCCCGGCCGGGTCCGTCTCCTGCGTCATGCGCCCGTATTTATCCCATGAGGACTGGCGCAGGGCGCCGCCCGGCAGGATGACATCGCACAGCTCGCCGTTGCGGTACACAAAGGCGGTTTTCCGGCCGTCGAAATCCGTGAAGGCGGCGACGTTGTCATCGTCGTCAATCAGCCAGTGCGCCTGCGCCCCGTCATCGCGGATGGCGCGGCGCGTACCGTTGTCAAAATCGTACTCAAAAGTGAGCTGCTCGCCGCCGCTGTGGCGGAAAGCCGTGACGCGCGGCAGCCCGGCAATTTCCTGCCAGCGGTACTCACTCAGCAGGCCGTTCGCGTCCTCGTGGGCGCGCATCAGGCCGTCCTCCTGCCAGCGGAAACGGCGGCGCACGCTACCGCCCCGGCCTGTCACCGCCACCAGCTGACGCTGTGCATCGTAAGCGTAACTGACGAGGCAGATTTCGTCATCCAGCCAGGCGCCCGTCAGGCGGTCGCCGTCATAGCGGCAGACCACGCGCTGCCCGGCGCTGTCGGTCAGCGCGTGCAGGGTGTGGTCGTCGTTCCATTCAAACAGGATATCGCTGCCGCAGGGTTCAGAGAGGCGCTGTAATAAGGAAGGGTTGTCGCCATCAAGCGCAGAGTAGTGCAGGCGCTCGCCGCTGATGTCATACACCGACCAGGAATCATCGCTGTGGTGCTCCAGCCAGCGCTTTTCCGCCTCGCAGTATGTACGCATACCTTTCGGCACCAGCGGAAAGGAGATGTAGTCCCCGGTCGGTGCGCGCCAGACCAGGCCGTCCTGGTAACGCTCAAGGCGGGTTTCCCAGAAGAGATTCCAGCCGCGACCGAGCACGCTGTCTGTTGGGTTGCCGCCGCGCCTTCGGCGATGCCGTCGCGCACGCCGGTCGCCACCTCCCCGGCGAGAAAGCCGACCGCCAGGCTCGCCCCGATAAGCAGCACGCCGACGCCCAGACACGACGCCCCGATGCCCGCAAGCATCAAGGCACCGGCGGCGATACCGCCGACAGCGGCAATCAGGCCGCCGACAATCGTTCCGGCAATCATCCCGGCCAGCGCGCCGGAGTGGCCGATATCGTCCCCGAGGCGGGCAGCTTCAAACATCACACTATCCTTATTGTCAGGCGTGGAAACGGAAACTCTGAAGAAGTGAACGCAGCAGCGCGCTGTCGGCATCCCCTAATGCCCGGGTCGCGGACATCGTGAACACCAGAATCCGGTCAGCGGACGGGTTAAACACCGCCTGCTGCTGAAAGGTGCGTTTACCGTCGCGCAGGTAGCTGGCGTGAATGATTTCACCGTTTGCCAGGTTATCCCCGAGCACTGATTCACCACGTTCGCCCGTTTTCCAGCCCTTCAGGTGTTTTTCCATCAGCGCCATCTGGCGGTCAGTGTAGGCGGCCAGGGTTTCGCCGGAGTTCAGCGTGTCGCGGGAAATATTGAACGCCGGAGCATCCGCGCCGGGCGGAGTGAACACATTGACCGTGCGGTCCTGGTAGCTTTCAGGAAGGGTCACCTGCCCTTCGGTAAACAGGCAGGGCTGAGCGGGTTCTGACATAAAGTGCATCCTGTCACGGGTTCAGAATATTTAAGTTTCTCATAGGGTCTGGCTGAAAACCAGACGCCTGAATAAGATATTTCTTGCAGATACTGTCATCCGGTGATGAGTAGAAACTTAGATCATTCGTCCTCTGGTGTGTAAGCACACCCGTTTTAGTTCCACGCACTTTTGAGAGGAGATCACACATACCTGTAATAATTTATTCACCGCTCCCGATATCAGAAACAGTATTCATCATACTCACATGGCCTTTTTCATATTTGAAACGAGAGCCGTCATCAAAGGTAATAACAGAGTTTTTTGTCCCCAGAACACCCACCTTAGCTGTGCATCATAATCCGCAGGTGGGTAAAATTCATTTGAAATCACAACTTCTTTACCCGAAAAACAAAATACTCTATATGCAGTTGAACGATACAAGCCTCCATATTTAGGAACGGTTATTATATATTGCTGGGTATTTAAATTATAATAAACGATCAACTTACTTATATTATTTTGCTTATCCTTTACCTTTTTCCCCAAATATATTCTAGTTTACCCAGAGTTGTGGTAACGCACTTTGTTGAGTCTGCGGGGCATTTTTCAAAGGCATATGATGAGGCGGAGATCAATATCAGCCTTACATTATAGAACGTAGAGTCATTATTTGGTTCCCACCCTTATTTTCTTTATCACAGTTTCTAAATTATCGGCATCCTGTTTTTCTGTAAATTCTATTTTTGGACAATAAAACCTTTCCAAGTTGATATTATTATTAATATCCAGCGTATAGCGGGGCAAGGAAGCTTTCCCTGTAAATGCAATAGGATTCATCAGCAGACTTTATTCTGAATGAAGAAAACTCCCGGCAATAACCCCACTTTACTAATAAGTCGATTGTCTTTGAATTAATCATAGAACACAAGAAATCAGTGAATTATATAATTTAATGATAAGTCGCAAAGCTTTCATAATTAAACCGCTTACCAGAAAAACCCATTTCCCTGGCGTGATTCCGGTTCTGACAGCAGTATTATAACGGGTCTTTTTATGACGGACTGGTCTGCGGATAAGGTGAAAAAAACGGAGACGCCAGTTTAGCTGGTACTATTTTCCGCAAGAAGGTCACAATCGCAGAAACGATCGCGTCTTATGACAGCATTTACCCGGCAATTCGTACAAGAGAAGAATGATGTACATTGTTTTCATAAATCAGGTTCGTTTATGTGAGGTTAATTCCAGTATTGAAATATAAATCAATAAAAAGCAAAGCTGGAAGTGTATGCATTGATATCCCCATCGATAACATATTTATATTAAAGGTACACCTAACAAAATAAAGAATAAATTAAAACCACAAAAGGCATTATAGATAACAAATCATTATTTATATAAATTCTATGAATGTAATACCCATCCTCTAAAAAAGCACTCGGTGTATTTTTATTTTCAGCTTACACGTGTACACTGAAATGCATTAGCCTGATATCGATTTTCACATAGTAGCCAGTTCTTACGGAAGCATATAAACGGGAGCAATAGATGGAGAAGTTTTATAAAAGGCGCGTAGTCGTAACGGGAATGGGTTTAGTTTCTCCTTTAGCCAGTAACGTTGAGATCTCATGGCAGAGGCTTATCCGTGGCCTTTCCGGTGTCAAAAAATTACCTGCTAATTTTTACGGTGATACGCCTGTCCATATTGGAGGAACGATTCCCTCTTGTGAAGAAGATGCTCCTGGCGGCCTGGCAATGAACAAATTTATTTCTGTTCAGGAACAAAGGAAAGCGGATAGATTTATTCAACTGGCGCTGGTTGCCGCGGAAGAAGCGATAACAGAAGCCGGATTGTATTTACTTAATGAAAAAGAAAAAACAGATGTTGCAACAATTGTGGCCACTGGTATTGGTGGTTTTCATTCCATTACAAATGCAGTGAATACAGTGTCATTAAAAGGAAGCCGCAAGTTATCTCCTTATACGATACCATCATTTATTGCTAATCTGGCGGCCGGGCAAATTTCGATTAAATATGGTTATAAAGGTATCATCGGAACCCCCGTGACCGCATGTGCAGCCAGTATCCAAGCAATAGGCGACGGATATCATATTATTAAAAGCGGGCGTGCAGATATTGCCGTTGTTGGCGGGTCAGAATCCTGTATTAACCCAGTCTCATTAGGTGGTTTTCATGCAGTCAGGGCTTTAGCGACAAATTATAATGATAGACCTGAATGTGCTTCGCGCCCTTTTGATGCAGACCGGAATGGTTTTGTGATGAGTGAAGGGGCAGGTATTCTGGTTCTGGAAGACTTAGAACATGCGCTCTGTCGGGGTGCTAAAATTTTAGCCGAAGTTAAAGGCTATGGTACGACTTCTGATGCCTGGCATATCACCGCTGGCCCGGAGGATGGATCGGGTGCCTCTCTGGCCATGCAAAAAGCAATCAATGACTCAAAACTACACCCTGAAAATATTGATTATATAAACGCGCACTCGACGTCAACATGGGTTGGAGACAAAGCAGAGCTTGCAGCTATCAGGAATGTTTTCCAGAAAAACCGCCCTTATATATCCTCAACAAAATCTTCAACGGGCCACTTACTTGGTGCGGCGGGAGCCACCGCAGCAATATTTTCAATAAAGTCCATTAATAACGCAACTGTCCCTCCCTCAATAAATATTAATAATCTTGACGCTGCCGCCGATGGTTTAAATATAATCGCTAACACAGCGAAGAGTACGGCCATTAATAATGTATTAATTAATGGATTTGGTTTCGGCGGGGTTAATGCTTCAATTATATTATCCAAATTTACTTGCTGAAAAAACTTTTATTATGCTGCGGCAATACGGGCCGCAGCTTTCTATTAAGCAAGGCTATCTTCTTGTTCAGCCTGCTTTTTCTGCACATTATACTTACCTGCGTGACAGTGGTATTATATTCCATTACTTCATCAACATCGTTAGACCGTCTATGATCCCTTTAAGCGAGACAAAAAATAACGTTCTTTCCGTTTTTGACTTTGACGGAACACTGACACGGCACGACAGCTTTATCCCTTTTTTACGCTTTGCGTTTGGTTACCGTATTTTTGCCAGAAAAATGACCAAACTGGTGATGCCGACCATCAAGTGCATGCGTCGCAAACTTACCCGCGACGAACTCAAAGAAGTGTTGATCACCACATTCCTTGCGGGCGTGGAAGAACAATGGGTTCGCGAAAAGGCCGAAGCCTACTGCAAAAAGTATTGGGATCGCCTGATGCGGCCATCCGGCTTGCTGGCCGTGGCGGCGGAAGTTTCCTCTGGCGCAGAAGTCACGCTCTGTTCGGCCTCCCCGGCGATTGTGCTGCAACCCTTTGCCGACAAGCTCGGTATCAAACTTATCGGCACCCACCTGGAAAGCAAAGAGGGTGTGCTTAGCGGCCGCATCGATGGGCATAATTGCCGGTGTATCCAGAAGATCCATCGTCTGGAGGCGGTCTATGGCCCACTTAGCCAGTTCCATCTGCGTGTCTGGGGAGATACCCGCGGCGATGCTGAGATGCTGGCGGCGGCGAAAGATGCTCACTGGCGGCACTTCCACCCTGCCTGGGTACGTAAAAAGCCGCCGCTTGAGCGTTTTCGGGCAGCAGCGCTGAAAGAGATAAAGTAACGGCGGCAGGGCATCTTGTTTCAGTTTTCGATAGCGAGGAAAGGCAAACTCATCATTCTTTTTCTTTGCCTGTACTTACCTGAAAACCCCGGCAGGCTTGCCGGGGTGAAGCGCACGTTTATATCAGACATTCACGCCATGCTGAGAAGCCAGTGCGGATAAACCGCCGGAGAAACCCTGGCCTACCGCTTTAAATTTCCACTCATTACCGTGGCGGTAAAGTTCACCGAACACCATAGCCGTCTCGGTGGAGGCATCTTCAGACAAGTCGAAACGCGCGATTTCTGCGCCAGAATCGTTGTTATAAACGCGCATAAAGCTGTTGCTGACCATGCCAAAATTCTGTTTGCGGCTCTCGGCATCATAAATAGTGACGGCGAAAACCAGCTTTTTAACGTCCGGGGAGACTTTGGTCAGGTCGATTTTCACCTGCTCATCATCACCATCGCCTTCACCGGTACGGTTATCACCCTGGTGCTCAACGGCGCCATCCGGGCTTGTTTTATTGTTGAAGAAAATGAAATGGGAGTCAGACAGCACTTTACCGTCTTCGCCGACCATAAACACCGAAGCATCAAGGTCGAACGCCTGACCGTCGGTCACGCGTGCGTCCCAGCCCAGGCCCACCATGGCAACATTCATGGTTGGTGCTTCTTTAGTCAGGGATACGTTACCGCCTTTTACGAGAGAAACTGCCATTTTTAGCTCCTGCTGATAGTAAAATTCGGGCTGTAAAAACAGCCCGTTCATCGTCCAGTAATGTACTTATCAGGACGCGTTGATGCCATACTGCGCACAAACAGATGCCAGGCCGCCTGCGTAGCCCTGACCGACCGCACGGAATTTCCACTCGCCATTGTGCCGATACAGCTCACCAAACAGCATCGCGGTTTCAGTGGAAGCATCTTCGGTTAAGTCGTAACGCGCCACTTCTTGCTGATTGTCATCGTTAACCAGGCGAATAAAGGCGCCGGAGACCTGACCAAAGCTCTGGCGGCGCGCCTGAGCGTCATGAATAGTGACCACGAAGATGATTTTGTCCACATCAGCCGGTACAGAATCCAGCTTGATTTTCAGGGACTCATCGTCGCCGTCGCCTTCACCGGTACGGTTATCGCCGGTATGGGTGACCGAACCATCGGAAGATTTCAGGTTGTTATAGAAAATGAAATCCGCATCGTTACGCACTTTGCCGTTGGCAGCCAGAAGGAATGCCGACGCATCAAGGTCAAAGTCCTGACCATCCGTTGAACGCGCATCCCAGCCAAGACCAACCAGTACGTTCTTCATTGTCGGTGCTGCTTTACTCAGGGATACGTTCCCGCCTTTGGAAAGAGAAACACTCATACAAAAACCTCTTAATTAGTTATGGGCTTAGTTCATGATATCAGGAGATTAGCTCTTCTTTTCTTCTGATTCAGGTTTACCCGGGAATATAACGCTGGCAAGGATGCCCAGTGCCAGAACACCCAGAACCACATACAAACTGGTCGTCGCAGAAATGTTGTACCCGTGGTGCCAGATATGATCGGTCGCGTTCAGGCCCAGTTTTGCGGCGATAAAGAACAGCAGCACGATAACCGCTTTCTCCAGATGAACCAGATACTGTTTTAGCGCTTCCAGGACAAAATAGAGCGTACGCAGGCCGAGGATAGCAAACATCATGGCGCTATAAACGATGAGCGGTTCGCGGCTCACGGCAATGATTGCCGGAACGGAGTCGAAGGCAAACATCACGTCCGAAAGCTCAACGACAGCCACACACAGCATCAGCGGCGTGGCATACAGAGCGGCTTTTTTCCCGCGCCCGATGGTGATATCGCTGTTTTCAGGTTTCGCCAGTTCTGCGTCGACTTCTTTCTGGTTAAGCAAGAAAGCGTGCCCTTTCATCTTCGGCCAGATAGGGAAGAAGCGTTTCACCAGGCGGTAAGCCAGATGCTGGGAATAGTCTTCGATTTCATCATCGTCATCACCGCTTTTCAGCATCATCACCGCTGTCCAGGCAACGATAAGGGCGAAAACCACTTCGACGTACGGCCCAAGGCTAAGCAGCCCGGTACCGATGGCAACAAAAATGCCCCTGAAAACAATGGCGCCGATAATCCCCCAGTACAGCACGCGGTGGCGGTAGCGATCCGGCACGGCGAACCACGAGAAAATAGCCATCATGACGAACAAGTTATCGACCGAGAGCACTTTTTCAAGCGCATAGCCGGTGACAAACAAGCTGGCGACCTCTGCCCCGTGATGGATATACAGGAACCCGGCAAACGCCATCGCAACAACGACCCAGAACACGGACCACAGTGCTGCGCTTTTCAACGAGATTGGCTTGTCGTCGCGATGCATGAACAAGTCAATAAAAATGGCACCGACCGACAGCGCAACAAACACCAGAACTGTTTCAGTCGGAAAACCGATGTGTGTGGAAACCATAAATAACCCTTAAAGGATGCAGCTTAGAGGCCAAATTCAGCCGGATCGAAACCCAGCGCGACAGCGATTTCACGTACGGCCTTTTGCTCATCCTGATCGAAATCCCCGTCGCTTTTGGCAACGGCAATACCGACGCGCAGTGCCAGTTGCGCGGCTTCAGGCTGATCTTTGAGCGCCAGGATATACTTCATGGTCTCGCCTTTTCCGATTTCAATATCGAAATCAAAACTTGAAACCAGTTTGTTGAAGAAGTCGATCACCTCATTGGTGTCGAAAACCTTCAATTCATCAGATGAACGGAGAAAACCCATCATTTTCTGTTTTTCTTCCGCGCTGACACCGTCGCTTGCCACGGCAATGCGCGCGCAAACCGCAACGGTTCCCTGCATGAATTTCTTATTTTTGAAGCGGCTAACCTGGCGGGTCAGCTCTTCGCGCCCGGAAGAGAAAGCGCCTTTTACTTTGTCAAAAATGCTCATTATTGAATTCCCGGTAACTGAATTATTTGGAACCTGCGCTCCAGCGAAAGCCCCAGCCAAATGCCTTGTCCATTTCGGACTGACCTTTAAAGAACTGATTGATTCGCTCAACCTTAATAGAACCGTTCTCGTTAACGAGTCTGGCGATAGCGCACAGCGTGCGGCGGTTATCCCCTTCCGTCAGGCGGGTTTCAATCGGCGGCTGATCCGGCACGTGGATAACCACGACGCCATCTGTCTTATCCCAGCTTGGCGCGCCTTCATAAATAAAGGCATAAATCAGCACCTCACGGATGTGCTTCCACTCGCGGCCATTGATATGCAGCCACTCGCCATCGGACACATCTCCGGTGCGGTCATCGCCCTGAAGCTGAACATAAGGTTCTTCATGGTAATAACCAAACGCGTTACCTAACGCCTGAATAACGGATTTGTAACCGTCCTGAAGCTCAACGAAAGCGCCTAAATCCAGATCGATACCTTTGGAACCAAACATGCCCGCCAGCCCTGTTTTACCGCTGCCGCGATGCCAGTTCAGGTTGATGCGGATTTCGCCAAAGTTATCGCGCTTGGTCAGGCTGATAGCCGGTTTCTCTTTGGTCAGAGAAACTTTACTCAGATTCACTTTATTTGCTGCTGGCGCAGGCGGCGGCGTAACAACCGGCGGCGCGGCATCGTCGGCAATATCCACGCCAAAATGTTCAGCCAGCGGCTTCAGGCCACCGTTAAAACCCTGCGCGACAAAGCGGAACTTCCACTCATTATTCCGACGATAGAACTCGCCGAGGATCAGCGCAGCTTCCTGCCGACCTGCCAGATCAACGTTGCCGCGGATAAGGCTCGTCGCCCCCTGCATAACCTCAATGGAGAGATTGCGCAGGCCGGACACCGTCTGCCCACCGTCGCATGTGACCGTGAACGCAACTTTTTGCACGTCCGCTTTTAGCTGATGAAGTGAAACGGTAAAGGTGGAATTATGGCCTTCGCTGGCGAGGCTGATGGAGCCATCGTCGTTGCGCGGCTGGCCGTAAAACACCATATCCGCATCGCCCTGCACTTTCCCGTCGGCAAATAAACGAAAAGCGCTGGCGTCTACCGCGCCGCCGGATGCGACACGGACTTTGAGTTCCTGTGACGGAACAGGAGCGTTGCCCCCAGGCGTAAGTTCCATTAGCGCACCACCGTTGCAACAATGTCAGCATGCATATCGTCAATGGTACGACCGCGGCAGGCATGACCATGAGCCGTAAAATCCCAGTTACCCTTGTTACGGCGCAGTGAAGCGATAACGATACCTGTATGCGAGCCCTGCTCGGTCAATTGGTAGCGCGCCAGCTCTTTGTTGGACTGATCCACCACGCGACAGAATGCGTTGTCGACATCGTTGAACGTCTGGCCACGGAAGCTATTGACCGTGAAAGCCAGGTACTCAACATTGTCCGGTAATTTATTCAGCGTGACGTTGATGACTTCGTCGTCACCGTCACCTTCGCCCGTCAGATTATCGCCGGTGTGAATAACAGCACCACATTTTGATTTCAGCTGCCGGAACCAAATTGTATCAAGCGCATTACCGGCGCTATCCATTAATACGCATCCGGCGTCCAAATCAATCGAATCATTACCACCGAATAAACTGCCAAACAGACCTTTCTTTTTAGCCGGGTCCCAACCGAGACCAAAATGCAGTTGATTAAGCGACGATGATTCTTTGCTGAGTGATACCGTCTGGTTCTTACTTAATGACACCATATTTTTTTCCTTAAATGGTAATGAGCAGGACAAAGCAGACGTATATTTATAGACCGATAAAGAAAATCATATCATGATGAAGTACTCTGACAAGACAAATTTCGTTAGCCGCAAGAGTAAAGAAGCGTAAACGGCAGAAAAATATTTTTATAATAAATATATCATGTTGATATTTAAAATATAAAACACACAAACCTTCTTAATTACGCCTGTTTACATGACAATTCTTATTAATCATAATATGATTGACATGTTACCCTCTCATTCTTAGACTCTTTTATTGCCCTCCGCAGACTTTTTTCTCAGGTTAAACGAATTTATGAATAATAAAATTTGGCTTATGGAAAGTTTTTCATCTCAGAAAGACCTGATTCTGGGAATCAACGCATTTGCTAATTTCCATAAAAAGTCTGTGGCGATTTATGCCTCTCACCGAAATGAACGCAACGAAATATTATCTATCGCTGATTATTCACTGATTGAACCAGTTGATGCTGATGCGCGCCTTTCGTTTATTCAAAATACGGTTGCCCGACACGGTATTAATGTTATTCACGCCGGGCGAAATACCCTGTGGTTTGAGGCACATCGGGCAATCATTGAAACATTCGGCGTCTCGCTGGTTACCGGCGCAACAAGCGCAGACTGGCTGACGCTTGCGGATGACAAAGCGTCTTTCGCGCAGTTTATGCAGCAGCAAGGGCTGCCCGTTGTGTCTTCGTGGCGCATTAACAGCGCTGATGAATTGCAGGCGTATGTTGCCCATCCTCCCTTTAGCGACAGCCCACTTTGCGTAAAACCCATAAAGGGTATTTATGGCATGGGTTTCTGGCGTTTTGATGGCAGCGCCTCGCTGATGGAGGTTTTCACGCACCCGGAAAAGCGCATTGTTCACCCCAAACAATACCTTGCCGCCGCAGCCAGCGCAGAGGCGTTCACCCCGCTGGTGTTGATGCCCTGGCTGCCAGGCCCCGAATATTCAGTGGATATCCTGGCCGATAAAGGAGAGGTGCTCGCCGCAATCGGGCGTCGTAAAGAAGAAGGCGTGCAGTATCTGGAAAATGCGGGCGAGGCGTTTGATCTGGCCTGCGCCTGCGCTAAGGCGATGAACGCTGATGGCCTGGTTAATGTGCAGACGCGCAACGACAGCAGCGGTAAACCGGTTCTGCTGGAAATCAACATGCGCCCGTCCGGCGGCATTGGTTACACCCGGCATAGCGGCGTTAATCTGGCGGGGCTGTTTGCTTTTTATCAGCTGGGCATGCTGAGCAGACGCGAGGTTATCGACAGCGCAGCCGCCGCGTTTAGCCCGGCCGTGGTCAGGCCGGTCACTGACGTGATTGCTTACCCCGCCACATTAACCAACCGTCTGAACTAAGGCCGAATCATGTCGTTAATAAACGAAGGAACTGTTTATCGTCGTACGCTTTCCTGCGGCACAATTCAGGTCACCCGCCGCCAGGGCATTTATCCGCTGGATGAGTTATTTGATATTGCAGAGAGGCGTAACCCCAAACGCGCCTTCCTTTTTGTCAGTAAAGTGCTGGGCAGGCATATTCCGGTGCCTCCGTCAGCCATGCGGCAAATCTACCGCCAGCTTGCCAGCCAGTTCCCTGCCACGCTTGCCGGGCCGGTTCTGTGTATTGGTATGGCAGAAACAGCGGTAGGTCTTGGTGCCGGTGTGTTTGATGAACTCAGGCAGCAGCACCCCGACGCCCTCTATTTGACCTCAACGCGCCATCCCGTCGAGGGTGAATTGCTGTGCGAATTTAAAGAAGAGCATAGCCACGCTACCGATCATCTGATCTATCTTCCTGACTCAGCGGGGATGCGCCGCAGGGTTCGCGAGGCTCGCACGCTTGTGCTTGTCGATGACGAAGCCACCACGGGAAACACCTTCGCCAATCTGCTGTCGGCGCTACAGAGCACGGGGAAGCTTGAGCAGTTGGAGCAGGTTTTTGCCGTGACGCTTACCGACTGGAGCGCGGATGCGCTGCCCGGGCGTTGCGCGCTTCCCGTTACCGCAATTTCGCTGGTCAGCGGTCACTGGCAGTGGGAACCTGCGCCCGACGCACCCGTACCTGTTATGCCGTCGGTGAATGTAACATCCCGTGGCGCGGTACCGATCACCGGCAAACAATCCTGGGGGCGGCTTGGCATGAGCGCGCCAGCGGGTGATTTAGGCCGCCATATTTCCGCCGCGCCCGCAGAGCGCATTCTGGTTCTTGGCACCGGCGAATTTGTCTGGGAACCGTTCCTGCTCGCTGAGCGGCTCGAAGCTCAGGGCGCGAGCGTTCTTTATAGCTCGACGACCCGCTCACCTATCGCAACAGGTTTTGCCATCCAGTCAGCCATTGCTTTTACGGATAATTATGGCCTCGGCATTCCTAACTTTGTTTATAACGTGGCCCACCAGCGCTTTGATCGGGTCCTGCTTTGCACAGAAACCCCGGCAGACAGCGTGGATAGTCATCTGCTGCAAGCACTGGCAGACGTTGCGCCTGTTGTGGAGGTTGTGACGTATGAATAAACCCGTTGTTCTGAGCGATTTAGATGACACGCTGTTTCAGACGCGGCGAAAAATGGTGAACGAACTGGCCGTTGAGCCTTTTCGCACCGGCGCGCTGGACAGAAGCCTGGCGCCGCGCAGTTTTATGACCGAAGAGCAGTCAATGCTGGTGGACTGGCTGCTGGAGCAGGCCGAGCTTATCCCGGTAACGGCCCGTGGCACCGAAGAGATAAGCCGGGTGCAGATCCCTTTTCGCTCATGGGCCATTACCACCCACGGCGCGGTCATTCTCACGCCTGCGGGTACGCCGGATGAGGCGTGGAAGGCGCATATGCTCCGGGAGCTTGCGCCTTATAAAGAGAGCCTGTTTTCCATGCAGCGCGCCATCACAGACATGATGGCGGCCAGAGGTATCAACGCGTGGGCGCGCCTGAATTTTGAGTACGACGGCGAGCCGGTTTACCTGGTGATGAAGCACCGGGACAGCACGCGTCTTGCTGAGCTTTATGCCATCGCCGACGAAATAGAAACCCTTTTCACCACACACGACTTCTATATTCACCGCAATGGCAACAATGTGGCCTGGCTGCCTCTGCCGGTTGAAAAAGGTCATGCCGTCAGTTGGTTACTCGATAAGCTGCGCGCTGAACGCGGCGTTTTCCCGGTAATTGGCCTGGGCGACAGCCTGAGCGATCATCGGTTTATGAAACTGTGCAGCTGGTTCGGTATGCCGCGCCAGAGCCAGTTTGCGCAGGCCCTTTTACAGCATATTTTTAAAGAGGCATAGGATGCAGCAATTCACCCCTTTTTCGGGTTCCTACTTACCTGAAGATGTGCAATTTTTACTCAAACCCGTGGTCATGGAAATGACACCCGTGGATCGCAAAGAGGCGCTGATCCAGTCCGGAGAAAAGCACTACTCGGAGATGCTAAGCCAGGAACCCGCCCCGACGCCGTGGCACCTCGATCTTTTTTCACGCGCGCTGGACAGAGGTGCTGCAAGGCTTGCAAAAGAGGTGATGCAACTGGCGCGCGCGCTGGCAGAGTATTTCGGCAACGAGCCGGTGATTTTAACCAGCCTTGTCAGAGCCGGTGTTCCGCTGGGCGTCATGTTGCACCAGGCGCTGCGGGAGATGGGGAAAACGTCTTTCCATTACGGCATCAGCATTATCCGTGACCGGGGAATCGACACCACGGCGCTGGAGTGGATTGAAAGCCACCACGGCACGAAAGGCATCGTGTTTGTCGATGGCTGGACCGGGAAAGGTGCCATCACCGGTGAGCTGGCGCGCGCGCTGAAAGGTCGTGAAGGCTACCCGGAACAGCCGCGCCTCGTGGTGCTGGCTGACCCTTGCGGTTGCTCATGGCTGGCGGCAAGCGATGACGACTGGCTGATCCCGTTCGGGATTATGGGCGCGCCGGTGTCCGGGCTGATTTCTCGCTCCGTATGGTCTGCGCAAGGGTTGCATGGCTGTGTGGTCTGCGATCACCTGCGTGAATATGAGTGCAGCCGAAAGTTGGTAGATACCGTTGCGCATTATCGCCAGAATCTTTCCCACACGGTACCCGAAGCGCTGGCGTGGGACAGCGAAGCCAATGCAGGCCTGTGGCAAAAAAGCCGCGATGTTATCGCTTATCTGGCGAAAAACTATGCCGTCGACAGCATCAATCGTATTAAACCCGGCATTGCAGAAGCGACCCGGGCAGTGTTACGCCGCGTGCCTGAACATGTTTTCGTGCGTTCGGTTGACGACCCGGATGTCGCGCTGCTGGTGGGGCTTGCCAGAGAAAAAGGCATCGCGGTCACCGAGCTTGGCAACATCCTGGGCCAGTACAGGGCTGCAACAATCATAAAAAAGGTAAATTGATGAACAAACGCCACTCGCCATGGAACCTGGGGGCCACGCTCTATATGCCTGCAACCCGCAGCGACATCCCTGCGGTGATTATGCACGGCCAGATCCCAGGGCTGCGCTCGCTGGTTATTTGCCTTGAAGATGCGGTAAGCGAGAGCGATCTTCCTTCTGCTCTGCACAATCTTGAGCAGCTGTTGCGGGAACTGAATCAGGTATTGCAGATCAATGGGAAAGCCGACTGGCCGCTGGTGTTCATTCGCCCCCGGCATACGGAAATGGGTAAATGGCTGACTGAACATTTTGACCTGAGCGCAATCGACGGTTTCGTGCTGCCCAAGTTCACCCTTAGCTCGCTGCCGGTGTGGTGGGAAATCATGAGGGATACGCATTTATGCCTGATGCCGACGCTTGAAACAGAAGAGGTGTTTGATGTGGTGCAAATGCGTGAGCTGGCAACCGCGCTGGTTGAACACCCTTGCCATAAGCGAATCATTGCATTGCGTATCGGCGGCAACGACTTGATGAATGTGGTGTCATTGCGCCGTCCGCGCCATCTGACGCTCTACGACAGCCCGATGGGTTACGTTATCAAAATGCTGGTTTCCGTCTTTGCCCCGCGTAATTTCGCGCTGACCGCGCCTGTCTGTGAGCATATTGACGATCACGCGGTGATGGCGAAAGAGCTGGCGCTGGATATGGCCCACGGCCTGGTGGGCAAAACTGCGATTCACCCCGGCCAGATTGATATTATCGAAAGGGCGCTGATGGTCACCCCCGGCGAACATTCGGATGCCCTGCGAATTCTCAACTCCACCCAGGCTGTATTTAAATCTCAGGGCGCAATGTGTGAACCGGCGACCCATCGTCGCTGGGCTGCGGGGATTCTGGAGCGCGCGCGTATTTATGGTCTGCAGAATGAGCACGGCCCGGAAGGTATCAGACTGATGCCAATGTCGCAGCATAATTAAACCAGGCATAATGGAATGCAGATTTCGTAATGCAAAGAATATTCTTGCGCTGACACGCATTAATTTACGTTAAAACCAAGCTTAACGTTAAATTGAGGCAATTCACTGTCTGGTATAGCGCTTATTTACCTGCGATTGAGATTTTTCCCGGTAGAGTACCGAAAAACGAAACTGAACGGCAGGGCAGGTATGCACCGATCGCAATGCGAAACAGATGCACGGCATATTAACAGAAGGCGGTTTCGCCTGGCCTGTATTGTTCGCCGTGCGCTACCCTTTGCTAATGGGGTGGAATCAGAATTTACCCACAGGCTCGTTAAGCGAAGAGAATACGTTATGCAGGAATATATCCTTTCCTGTACATTCAACCGCAGGCGAAAGACGTCCATACACTTTGCTGGCCCTGAGCACGCGGGTTTTGTTGATGTTCCCGGCAAACACATCGTTATGCGAAAAATGCGCTCAACGTATATTTTTCAGGCTATTGAACCCTTCACTTCTACTGCAGGCAGTAACTGACGATGCAATTAAATACCAGACAGGCCCGAATATATATGCTTGCCAACTTACTGGGCACCGGCAAGCCTGTTCCCGCCGCCGATATAATACATAGTCTGGATTGCTCAGAACCTACCCTGACACGGGCGCTGAAAGAACTCAGAGACGCCTATTCTGCCCAAATAAAATACAGCAAAGCAGGTCATTCTTATCAGCTGGTTAATCCAGGACAGCTGGATAAAAAAACATTGCGCCGGATGAACGAAGCGCTTGCGTTAAACGCAGAACTTAAAACCAGTGAAACCGGCGGCAGGGTATTTCTCGATAAAGATAAAAAGACCCCGGTCTCTTTATCACTGCGTATGAGGGTGCTGAGGAAAATTGATCGCCTGGCGGATCTGAGCGGTACGTCACGCAGCGAAGCCGTAGAAAAAATAGCTGAACGGGTGCTGGACGATCTGATCAGGGAACATAAAGCCCAAAAGGCCGCACGCTAAGAGCGGCAGCCTGCCCGCGTCGTTACTCATCACACCCCGGCACTTTTGCCAGTAGCTGAGGCCAGCGTGCGGCCCAGTCGCTGCCGTGCTGCATCCCCGCCACCTGCTCAACACGCGTACAGCGCGTTCCGGCCACTCGCTGATAACGTTTAGCAACCGACACCGGCACGACGCGGTCTTGCGTACCGCTGAAATGGATTTGTGGCAGCGACGCAAGCCGCGCAGCCACATCAATAGCACTGGTCGCCTTCGGCATCGCGCTCACGTTATGCAGCTGATTCACAAACGCAACATCAAGATTCCCGGCTACGGTTCGTAGCGACACCACGTCATGGCGGCGCGCGGCAAGCTGGGCGGCAAGGGTCGCACCTCCGCTGTATCCCACCAGCTCCAGCGACACCCCCGGCATACGGCGGGTAAACTGGCTCAACGCTTCATCCATCGCCGCGATAACCGGCAGCGAAAAACGCTCATCCGTCCACCATTTTACGCTGCATTCGGTCGGCAGCGGCGGGCCGGTATACTGGCAAGGGCGCGCCAGGTAGAGCACATTGGCCGAGGGATCGGCTGCGGCAAGCAGCAAACCCACAGGGTTATGCGGCGTCGGGTCCGTCGACGGCTGGCTGCGCGTCACCCAGGCAAAGCCATCGCCTTCTATATACACCCGCAAAACTTTCGCCGACGTGCCAGTTTTACTTAAGGTGCGTAGCAGAAAAGATTGTGTTTGCAAGTCACTTTCAACAAAACCAGCACGTTTAGATAACTCTCTGGCGTGGGTTCGGGCATCCTGGTGAGCGCATCCTGCTGCTAAAAACATCAATACTATCAATAACCCCACGCCGCATTGTTTAAAGTATCTAATCATTATTTATCTCATTATTAGCAAGTTACGTAATTTCTTCGCTGTAATATCAAGCAGCAATTAAGAAATAATTAAGCAACACTTATTGTTTTTTGCAACCAGATGTATATGCTGCCCTTGAATGAGATTCGGAATAATCCGAACAACATTTACACCTGTTTTTAACGCAACACCAGATAATCGCAATGGTATAACATGAAGAAATCGCGTCTTAGCCAGCATGGATCACTGCTGGTGGCTATCTCTGCGCAAGGATTGCTCGCCCCCTACGCTCTCGCAGCGCCCGCAAGCGAAACAATCAGCACAGCTGTTAGCAATGGGCGTGCTTATTCAACCACCTGGGACAATGTGCATATCACCGATCAGGGTTCCCTGACGGCAGCAACATCCAGTCCTGCATTGCAGGTATCCTCCGCCGGAAACCTGGGTACGCTGGATAACGACGGCACCCTGTTCGGCACCGGCAGCTATGGGTTATATAACACCGGAACCATCGGCACGCTGGATAACGCAGGTGTGATTACCGGTGACAGCGGCTTTGGGGCCGTGTTTTTAAACAATGTCAGCCGGGTGGATTCGCTGATTAACAGCGGCACTATCGGCAACCTGGGCGGCACAACGACCATGGCGTTCGGCGTGTATAACGGCGGCACGCTGAACACGCTAACCAACACCTCGACCGGGGTGATTAACGCGCGTATCGCGCTGTATAACGGCGGAATAATCGATAGCCTGACGAACGATGGCGTCATCACCAATGCCAATAACACGGGCAGCGGTATGGGCACAATTTATAACAACGGCACCATTCACACGCTGGTTAACAGCGGAACCATTGAAGCCACCAATACCGACAGCACGCTGGCGGGAACAGCGGCCATCCGTAACCAGGGCAAAATCGATACGCTGACCAATACCGGCAATATTATCGGCGCGAAATATGGCATCTACGCGGATAATTCACAGAGCACCATCGGTGAGCTTATCAACAGCGGGTTGATCCGTGCACCGCAGGCCATCATGCTGAACAATAGCCTGCCCGACACGGCGCTACATATCACCAACACCGGGACGATCGCCGGGAATATCACCTCCTTCAATAATCAGCCGCTGACCATTTCTGGCGGTGCCGGGAACATCGGCAGACTGACCGGCTATAGCGGCACTAAAGGTATTATCCAGACCAATGGTAGCGACATCATCTTCCGTTCTGGCGCATTAATACTGAACGATGACCTGCGCACGGGCGGCGCGACCGTGGTGGCTGATTCGGCAGTGCTGCTGGTGGACAACACACTGAATATTGATGGTAATTATCAGCAAAATGCAGACGCCGCGCTGATGATAGGAGTCGGAGACTATGCCTCCGCCACGGGCAACACCCTTACCGACTCGGGTTATGGCCGCCTGGTCGTGACAGGCTCCGCCAATGTGGATAAAGGCTCAAGCGTTTATCTGTCACGCGCGGGAAAAACCTATCAGTTTGCCGCCGGGCAGCGCTATGTGGTGATTGATGCCGCCAGCGCAAACACCCATTACAACGCCGGATCGCTCACCTATAAAGTGACAGGCTATAGCGGCACCGTTAAAGGGAGCCAGTATGATGACGGAACCCGCAGCGCACTGGTTCTGAGCCTTGGTGATGAATCTGCGGCAGCCGATCCGGTGAAAGCCATCAATCCTGTTACCGCAACGCCGGGTATGCCTGTTACGCCAGACGTACCGGCCAAAAGCCAGCAGCGCCGGGCGACAACCCCAACGGCCACGGCGGCACTGGGCGGCCTGACGCAATACTCAGGGATTTCACCGCAATTGCTGGAGCTTTACAACGCGTCGCTGGCGATTGCCAGCCAGGACGAAGCCAACCGCGCCGGTGAAAGCCTCTCTGCCAGCCAGAACATCAATGCCAGCGCGGCAAACAGCACCGCAATCACCAAAGCAATGACCGTGGTCGGCACGCACATGAACAACGTGCGTAACCCACAAACCGCCGGGATTAGCGGCGTCGCAACGGGAGATGACTACAGCAGCAACTGGATTGTCTGGGGCCAGCCTTTCGGTGGCCTGGCGCGCCAGGGCAGCACTGACAGTGTGAGCGGTTACAATGCAAAATTCGCGGGCCTGCTGCTTGGTGCGGATCGTGCGCTGGGAGATAACTGGCGCGCTGGTGCGGCGGTCAACTTCAGCAACACGTCCGTTGCCGGGAAAGACAACCTGAACAACAGCAAAACGATCGCGGATAACTACGGCATCATTGGTTACGCGGGCTATACCGGCAATCCGTGGTATCTGAACCTCTCCGCAGGCCTGAACCGCCAGAACTACACCTCCAGCCGCCAGGCCGATTTTACCGGGTTTGCCGGTCGCGCTCATGGCAAGTACAACGGTCAGTCCGTCACGCTGCAAAGCGAGGTGGGGTATCCGTTTACGCTGCCGGGCGAGGTGGTACTGACGCCGCTTGCCAGCCTGACGTACGGCTATCAGCATATTGATGGTTACCAGGAAACCGGCGGCAACGGTATGGCGCTGGATGTGAAACGCACGCATAACCAGTCGGTGCAGAGCGAAATCGGCACCCGTATTGAAAAAAGCGTCGCCACGCGACTGGGTAATCTGACGCCGTTTGCGCAGGTTTCATGGATTCACCAGTACGATAACCGCCGCATAAGCAGCACCGCGAGCTATGTTGCCGACACCATTGGCGAGACGCAATTCACCACCAAAGGCGCTTCGCCAGTGAAGGATATGGCAGGCGTCGCTATCGGCAGCACGCTGTATGATGCCAACAACCTGAGCCTTGATGCACGCTACGATTTGCAGGCGGGCGAGCGCTATCAGGCGCATACGTTTAGCCTGCGCGTACGCAAAACGTTTTAATTCCCGCACACGGGGGCTGTCTGGCCCCCGCTTTCCCGCTTCTGCCGATTGTTTTTTCTCATTTTCCGACCGATAGTTATCTTTTTTGTACAGGGATGATTGTATGGTTAACCCTCTTCCTCGCCGCGCGTTGTACGCCGGAGCGCTCTTCTTATTACTGATGCTCATTTATACCGGTCTGTTTACCCAGAATCGCGACACCTGGCTTATGGAAACGCTACCGGTCATGATTGTGTTGCCGCTGCTGCTGGCAACCTGGCGGCGCTACCCGCTGACTTCTCTGCTTTATGTGCTGATTTTCCTGCACGCCATCATTTTGATCATTGGTGGTATGTATACCTACGCCAAAGTGCCGATCGGTTTTGAGGTGCAGCACTGGTTCGATTTAAGCCGTAACCCCTACGACAAACTCGGCCATTTCTTCCAGGGTTTGGTGCCAGCACTGGCGGCGCGGGAAATTTTGTTACGCGGAAATTATGTGCGCGGCGGCAAAATGCTCGACTTTATTGTCTGCTGTATCGCGATGGCGATTAGCGCCACGTATGAATTAATTGAGTGGTGGGCCGCGCTTGTGATGGGGCAAGGCGCGGATGAGTTTCTCGGCACCCAGGGCGATCCGTGGGATACGCAATCCGACATGTTCTGCGCCCTGCTCGGCGCGCTGACCACGGTGTTCGTGCTGGGGCGCTGGCATAAACATTTGCTCGAACAATAAATCCAGGCGGGCACTGGAGCGCGCCTGGATAGCCGCCTATACTCCGGGCATTATCCCTCAACACCGGTACGTTTATGACCACGCAACGTCTCGCCCGCGACTGGCGCGTACCCGGCGCTATCGTGTTGCTGGCGCTGTTATGCGCTGCGGCGCTCGCGCTTCATACGCACCGGGGCGCGTTTTTGCAGTGGTGCCTGGCCGCGCAAATTACGCTCCATCGCTATCTGGTGATGTATCTGTTGCAGCTGAATAACCATCAGTACAGCGGCGGATTGTGGTTACTGACCGGCGCGTTCTTTTATGGTGTGCTGCACGCCATTGGCCCGGGGCACGGCAAATTTATTGTCGCCACCTATCTCAGCACCAATAAAGAGAGCCAGACAGCAGCGCGCGTGATCCCTTTTGTCGGCAGCTTGATGCAGGGCGTCAGCGCTATCTTGTTCGTCTTTATTCTTGCGGTTGGCTTTAACCTCGCGTCCGGCTCGCTTAGCGAAAGCCGCTGGTATGTGGAGAAGATAAGCGCCGTGCTGATTGGCGGTTTTGGCGCATACCTTGCCTGGCACGCCGCGAAAAGCATAAAACCGCGCAAGCTGACTATCCGCACACTGTCTGCGCGGCATCAGCATGGCGCGGCGTGCGGCTGTGGGCATCACGGCGTCGGGCGCGAAAGCCAGGGCGACTGGAAAACGCGCCTTGGCGTGATCCTGGCCATTGGCGCGCGCCCGTGCAGCGGCGCAATCATGATTTTACTGTTTTCTAACGCGCTGGGTATTGTGACATGGGGTATCGCCGCAGTGATGACGATGGCATTCGGCACGGCGCTATCGATTGTGGGTCTGTCGCTGGCGGTGCGCTATGCCCGCAACCGTACCGCCACCTTTTTTGCTGGCGAAGCACAGTTTGGCTGGCTGGTTCCTGTGTTAAAAATGGCCGGTGGCATCGCGCTGATGCTATTTGCGCTGGTGCTGTTTTTAACCGTGATCCCGGTGAGCGCCAATGGGGACTATATCGCCGCAGGCTGCTGACAGAAACGCAAAAAAAAAGACCCTTGCGGGTCTTTTCACGGTAATAACGTGTTATTCGTTGATTTTCGGGTGCTGATCCACCAGGCGTGAGCGTTTGGCCTGAAGCTCCGCAATCTCAGCATCAAGATCTTCAATCTTCTGCTCAATATTGTCGTGGTGCTCCTGCAAGATTTCCCGCGCTTCCTGGATGTCCGACGCAGCCGGGGTCGCCCCTTTCAGCGGCAGATTCGCCGTCTCTTTCATCGTAAGGCCGGTAATCAAACCAATTACCGCCACCACCATCAGATAATAAGCAGGCATTAACAGGTTGCCGCTGCTCTCCACCAGCCAGGCGGTGAGCGTTGGCGTCAGACCGGCAATCAAAATAGATATGTTAAACGCACTCGCCAGCGCACTATAGCGGATATGCGTCGGGAACATCGCCGGGAGCGTAGAGGCCATCACACCGGTAAAGCAGTTGAGAACCACCGCCAGCATCAACAGCCCCGCAAAAATCAGGCCGATGACATTGCTGTTAATCATAATAAATGCCGGAATGACCAACGCGAACAGCGCCACGCTGCCTAATATAACAAACGGACGACGACCGAAACGGTCACTCAGCAGGCCCATCACCGGCTGCACAAACAGCATACCAAGCATGATAGCGATGATTATCATCACCCCATGATCTTCTGAGTAGTGCAGGTTGTGCGACAGGTAGCTTGGCATATACGTCAGCAGCATGTAATAGGTCACGTTGGTGGAAATCACCAGACCAATACAGGTCAGTAATGAACGCCAGTGTTTCGTCGCGATCTCTTTAAAGGAGACTTTCGGCCCTTCCTGTAGCCCTTCACGATCGCCCTGCTCCAGTTTCTCGACATGCTGCTGGAACGCAGGCGTCTCTTCTAGAGCGTGGCGCAAATACAGGCCGATGACGCCCAGCGGCAGCGCCAGGAAGAACGGGATACGCCATCCCCAGTCAAGGAAGTTCGCTTCACCCACGACCGTCGAGAGCAGCACCACAACCCCCGCGCCCAGCACAAAGCCCGCGATAGAACCGAAGTCCAGCCAGCTGCCCATAAACCCGCGTTTTCGGTCCGGGGAGTATTCAGCTACAAAGATTGATGCGCCGGTGTATTCGCCTCCGACGGAGAAGCCCTGCGCCATCTTACAAAGCAGCAGCAGGATCGGCGCCCAGATACCAATCGTTTCATACGATGGAATAAGGCCAATACAGAATGTACTTATCGACATAATAACAATAGTAATGGCGAGGATTTTTTGTCGCCCGTACTTATCGCCCAACATGCCGAAAAACAGACCGCCCAGCGGGCGTATTAAGAAAGGAACAGAGAACGTACCGAGCGCAGCTATCATTTGTACGCTGGGGTTTGCATCGGGGAAGAAGACCTTGCCAAGCGCGTAGGCCACAAAGCCGTAGACGCCGAAATCAAACCACTCCATTGCATTACCCAGTGAAGCGGCGGTTATTGCTTTACGTAGCTTGGCATCATCAATAATCGTGACATCCCGCAACGTAATCGGTTTAACTTTTTTCCGTTTTAGCATTCCTTATTATTCCTCTTTAGCGCTCGCCCTGAATCGTCCCGGTACTGTTTATTTATGCGGACGTTTTAACGGTTCTTGAGCCTTCATATTCAAGCGTAGCAGGTTTACTTACACCGGCTAATGCCTGCCGGTACAACCGAACCTGTTGACGCCTGTTTCGCTGTCAAAAAGCACTTTTACCCTAACAGGGTTTCAAAATGTGATCAAATTCACATAGTTTTACCTGTTGATAGTCACCCTGTTTTTCACCCGCGCGGCGCATTTTTTACAACGCCTTGATCGCGCAACATAATGTCCTTAAAGAAACTGCGGCTTATTACCCATAAAGAAAAATCTTAAACAGGTAAAATCATTATCAGGCCTGATTTTGTAACCTGCGTGATTATATTCATGTCACTCTCCAGCCTATTATTCATTTACAACTCATTTACAGCTCACTTAATTAAATAAACATTGCAGGTTTTTCCTCGAAATATGTGACGAAGATAACTAAAACACTGTTTTATTTTCATTGAATCAATATTCCATCGATCGCATGATAGCCGCATAAACAGCAGCGTTAAGGAACGTCCAGCGCCATCCGGTAACACGCGCTTAGGGAAGTGGACAATCAATGCTCTGACTCGGTAAGAATTAACTATTTGAAAATATTAAATATTAATTTTGAGCTTTCCTCGTTCATGCAAATGACGAGAAGTGAGGATGCATAATGAAAATTAAGGCCACGATTGAACGAATCCCTGGCGGGATGATGCTTATCCCGCTGTTATTAGGCGCAATCCTGAATACCCTGGCACCGGATACCGGAAATTATTTCGGGTCATTTACTAAAGGAATGATCACCGGCACTGTACCGATTCTGGCTGTATGGTTCTTCTGTATCGGCGCGTCAATTGATTTGCGGGCAACCGGAACGGTTTTACGTAAGTCCGGTACGCTGGTTATTACCAAAATAGCTGTCGCATGGGTTGTCGCGATGATCGCCGCAACCTTTATCCCGGATACCGGTATTCAGACCGGCTTCTTTGCCGGGCTTTCGGTGCTGGCGATTGTATCGGCAATGGATATGACCAACGGCGGGCTCTATGCGAGCCTGATGAACCAGTACGGCAGCAAAGAAGAGTCGGGCGCATTCGTGCTGATGTCGCTGGAATCCGGCCCATTGATGACCATGGTCATCCTCGGAAGCGCCGGTCTTGCCACGTTTGAACCGCACCATTTTATCGGTGCCGTGCTGCCGTTCCTGGTGGGTTTTGCGCTGGGTAACCTCGACCATGACCTGCGGGCGTTCTTCAGTAAAGCAACGCCGGTATTGATTCCGTTCTTCGGCTTTGCGCTGGGTAACACCATTAATTTAAGCGTGATTATGGATACCGGGCTGCTGGGCATTTTCCTCGGCGTGGCGGTGATTTTCATCACCGGTATTCCGCTGATTATCGCCGACCGGGTCATCGGCGGTGGTAACGGTACGGCAGGGGTTGCGGCGTCTTCGGCAGCCGGAGCGGCGGTCGCGAACCCGGTGATTATTGCGCAAATTAACCCGGCGTTTGAACCCGTCGCGGCGTCCGCTACGGCACTGGTTGCCGCAAGCGTCATCGTCACGGCAATTCTGGTGCCGATAATTACGGCGCTCTATGCAAAACGCTTCGGCAACGTCGAGCAAACGCAGGATGCCGACGAAGCGCAGGCCGAATCGACCAGCCATTAACCGCGCGCAAAAAAGCCCCTTTTATGGACTGCACCCCAAAAGTTGGACACCCAACTGACTGAGGTGCAGTTTTTTATGAGTAGTCGTAAATTTTCACTTGAGCTACGGCTTGCTGCCGTACAACATTATCTTTCCGGTAAAGATGGTTTTC
>NZ_JBQPOM010000024.1:0-5063 GCF_052220145.1 Vagococcus sp. WN89Y
CTCGGCTTCGCGAAGAATATTGATGATCTGTTCGTCGGAAAAACGCTTCTTCATGGGGTTGTCCTCATGTTGCTGATGAAGACATTACTAACATCGTCGTGTGTTAATCAATGGGGAGCAGGTCAAAGGAGCGTTGCCCCGAAGATATTAAAAAACGTGGTTAAGAAGATTGTGACTTTTACGAAAAAGAGCGACGTCTAAACCAACCCCAAACCCCAAACCCCAAACCCTTTTCACCGCTGCGGAGCAAGGGGCGCTACGTCCGTCTATGCAGTGTCAGATTTTTTCTCCCGTGTGCTTTTCGTTCCTTGTATCTGCTTCCGGTTAATCGTTTCCCGCCACAACCTGTCCCGCAAGGGTAAATGGCACGCCTGCAGCGCCCTTGCGTGACAGAACGATGCCGGGAAAACGAACCGTCAGGCGATACGAAGACGAAAATCACACACTGACGGAGAAAAAATCATGACTATTTCACTGCATACCCAAACCAGCGCCCCTGACACCGCAACGGCGACCAGCGTATCCCCGCTGGACCAGTCAGGCTCCACAAAAACGAAATGTTCTAAAACCAGAACCGATATTTACCAGACGGTTACCGACAGCATTGTGGCCGCACTGGAAGCCGGGGTTAAGCCGTGGGCATGCCCATGGGAGCGGGTGCCTGGCATGTCCGGATTGCCCTCAAATTACGCTACCGGCGTCGCTTACAGCGGAATGAATATCATGCTTCTGTGGTGCAGTGCATCGAAACAGGGGTTCGGTGATTCGCGCTGGATGACTTACAAACAGGCGCAGGCAGCAGGGGCACAGGTTCGAAGGGGCGAACACGGTACAACAGCGATTTTTTATACCACCCTGGAAAAAGAAAACGATGCTGGTGGAGTTGAGCATATCCCTATGCTGAAAACGTTCACGGTTTTTAATGTCGATCAGATCGATGGTCTGCCGCTGGCTACTGAAACGCCCAACCCCACCGTTAAGTTCGATCCGTTACCGCAGGCTGAAAATCTCTTTCGCAGCAGCGGGGCGACCATAATTGAAAAAGGGCAAAACGCTTTCTTTCGACCTTCGACAGATGAGATCTATTTACCTGCCCGCCATCTGTTTGCTGATGCCGCTAATTTTTATGCGACAGGCCTGCATGAGCTGGTTCACTGGAGCGGTGCAAAAAGCCGTCTGAACCGCGAAATGAAAGGGAAGTTTGGCAGTGAGGATTACGCGTTTGAAGAGCTGATCGCCGAGCTGGGAAGCGCTTTTCTGATGGCGGATCTGGCGATAGAAGGCGAGGTGCAGCACGAGAGCTATATTGCTTCCTGGCTGAAGGCGCTGAAAAACGATAAACGCTGCATTTTCAGAGCGGCCAGCGCAGCATCAAAAGCGCATCGTTATCTGATGGATAAAATCTGAAACGAGGAAAGGGAAACTGCAAAGCTTCGCAGTTTCCCGCCTGGGTTAACCTGAGGTTATCTGACAGAGGTGACATATAAAGTACATGAATGATAAAAGCGCGCCCGTTCCGGCGAATGCTGCGCCAGAACGGGCGAGGCCACTGGCATGGCCTGAAAACCAAAAATCTTAAACGGAAGGTGAATCAGAGGCAGCCCTCTTCCGGGAAGAGCCGGGTCGGAACATTTGCGGTATGTATCGCTTACGGTTCTCCAGTGACTTTTTTCGAAAACTGGCGGGCAGTTACGCCACTACCGGCTCATTACCGGAGGGGAGAAAACGCATTCCCGCGTCTGGTTTTTCACCAGACCGTATGAGAAAATTCCCTTTTCTGAATCCCGTGACAGGATGCACTTTATGTCAGAACCCGCTCAGCCCTGCCTGTTTACCGAAGGGCAGGTGACCCTTCCCGAAGGCTACCAGGACCGTACGGTCAATGTATTCACCCCGCCCGGCGCGGATGCCCCGGCGTTCAATATTTCCCGCGACACGCTGAACCCCGGCGAAACCCTGGCCGCTTACATCGACCGCCAGATGGCGCTGATGGCTAAACATCTTAAAGGCTGGAAAACGGGCGAACGTGGTGAATCAGTGCTCGGGGATAACCTGGTAACCGGTGAAGTTATTCACGCCAGCTACCTGCGCGACGGTAAACGAGCCTTTCAGCAGCAGGCGGTGTTTAATCCGTCCGCTGACCGGATTCTGGTGTTCACGATGTCCGCGACCCGGGCTTTAGGGGACGCCGACAGCGTACTGCTGCGCTCACTGCTGCAGAGTTTCCGTTTCCACGCCTGACAATAAGGATAGTGTGATGTTTGAAGCTGCCCGCCTCGGGGACGATATCGGCCACTCCGGCGCGCTTGCCGGGATGATTGCCGGAACGATTGTCGGTGGCCTGATTGCCGCCGTCGGCGGTATCGCCGCCGGTGCGCTGATGATTGCAGGCATCGGGGCGTCGTGTCTGGGCGTCGGTGTGCTGCTTGTCGGCGCGAGCCTCGCGGTGGGTTATTACACCGGGGAACTCGCCACCGCCGCGCGGGACAGCTTCGCGGAGGCGGGGGCGGCGAAGATGACGAAAAAAGGCGTCATCACCACCGGCTCGCACAACGTCTTTATCAACGGTAAGCCTGCCGCCATCGCCACAGACAGCATGGTGGAGTGCGATGATGACGGCTCGCAGCAGCTTGCAGAAGGCTCCTCGCGGGTGTATATCAACGGCCTGCCCGCCGCGCGCCTCGGTGACCGCACCACCTGCGACGCCAGAGTCATGACCGGCTCCGGGAATGTGTTTATCGGTGGCGCACCGGAGCAGACCCTGCCCATAAAACCGGAAGTGCCCGAATGGCTCTACAAGGCTTCTGACCTGACCCTGCTGTTTGCCGGGCTGGCCGGGGGCTGGGGCGGTCTTGCCGGGAAGGTGGGCGCGGTGGGTAAGCTGCTGGCGAAGCTGCCGGGTATCAGCAAAATCGGCCGCATTGCCTGCCGCTTCGGCACGCTGATGACCGCCACGGCGGCAGCAGGGATTATCGCCCGACCGGTGGATATCGTCAGCGGGCAGAAGTTTCTCAGCGGCGACGACGAGCTGGACTTTGTGCTGCCATCGCGTTTACCCGTGCGCTGGCAGCGCTACTGGCGCAGCGGTAACCCGGGTGACAGCGTGCTGGGGCGCGGCTGGAATCTCTTCTGGGAGACCCGTCTTGAGCGTTACCAGGACGGCCTGGTCTGGCGCGCACCAGCCGGGGATTACATCTCCTTTCCTCTCGTGCCGAAAGGCATGCGGACCTACTGCGAAGCGGAGAAGCGCTGGCTGGAGCACCACAGCGATGATTCCTGGTCGGTGTATGACATCAGCGGCGAGCGCTGGCACTACGCACCGCTTGCTGGCGACAATCCTTCCTTATTACAGCGCCTCTCTGAGCCCTGCGGCAGCGATATCCTGTTTGAGTGGAACGACGACCACACCCTGCATGCCCTGACCGACAGCGCCGGGCAGCGCGTGGTCTGCCGCTATGAGGGCGACCGGCTGACCGGGGCCTGGCTGGATGACGAAATCTGCCTCGTCAGTTACGCTTACGATGCACAGCGTCAGCTGGTGGCGGTGACGGGCCGGGGCGGTAGCGTGCGCCGCCGTTTCCGCTGGCAGGAGGACGGCCTGATGCGCGCCCACGAGGATGCGAACGGGCTGGTGAGCGAATACCGCTGGCAGGAAATTGCCGGACTGCCGCGCGTCACGGCGTTCCGCCACAGCGGCGGCGAGCAGCTCACATTCGAATATGATTTTGACAACGGTACGCGCCGCGCCATCCGCGATGACGGGGCGCAGGCGCACTGGCTGGTGGACGACGATGATAACGTCGCCGCCTTCACGGATTTCGACGGCCGGAAGACGGCCTTTATTTACCGCGACGGCGAGCTGTGCGATGTCATCCTGCCCGGCGGCGCCCTGCGCCAGTCTTCATGGGACAGATACGGGCGCATGACGCAGGAGACGGATCCGGCCGGGCGGCGCACGCAGTACCACTGGTTCCGCCTCACCGACCGTATCACCCGCACGGATTACCCGGACGGCACGTCAGAGCAGAGCCTGTATGACCTTAAGGGACGCCTGCTGTCCGAAACTGACGCCGCAGGCAGCACCACCACGTACCACTACCCGGACGACGAAGAACTGCTGCCGGACAGCATCACCGATGCGACCGGCGGCGTGGTGCGGCTGGTGTGGAACCGCCAGGGATTACTGACAAGCCGCACCGACTGCTCCGGCAGCGTCACCCGCTTCAGCTATGACCGCTTCGGGCAGTTAATCAGCAGCGAGGACGCGGAAGGCCACGTCACCCGCCGCGAATGGAACGCTGCCGGGCAGCTCACCACCGTCATTCACCCGGACGGCAGCCGCGAGACATTACAGTGGAACGCACGCGGCCAGCTTGCCGCCTGGCGTGACCCGCTGGAAAGCGAGGTGCGCTGGAATTACAACCCGCTCGGCCTGCCGGTGAGCCTCACCGACCGCATCGGGCGCACCCGCCGCTGGCATTATGACCCGCGCGGTAACCTGCTCAGACTCGAAAACGGCAACGGCGGGGAGTACCGCTTCACGTATGATGAGACCGGACACCCGACGAGCGAAACCCGCCCGGACGACACGTCGCGGCAGATGGAGTGGGATGTACGTGGCTTCCTCAGTGTGCTTCAGGAGAACGGCCGGCCTGCCGCAGATGGCGGTATCGCCCGCCGCTGGCAGCAGTTCACGTATGACGACAGCGGCCTGCTGACCGGGCGCAGCACCCGCCATGCGCAGTACCGCTATGACCATGACCTGAACGGCCGGGTTATGCGGATAGCCCGGACCCCGACCGCCGACGGTGTTGCGCTGGGTATCGAAACAGACCACATTACTTTTACCCGTGATGCGGCAGGCCGCCTCGTGAGCGAGTCCGGGGTTAACGGCGAACTCAGCTATGCCTGGGATGCGCTGGGTAACCTGACGGACCTCACGCTTCCCGGCGGGCAGCAGATGGTCTGGCTGCATTACGGCTCCGGCCACGTCAGCGCCATCCGCTTCGGTCAGCAACTGGTCACCGAGTTCACCCGCGACCGCCTGCACCGGGAACTCCGCC
>NZ_JBQPOM010000025.1:0-20800 GCF_052220145.1 Vagococcus sp. WN89Y
GGCGGAGTTCCCGGTGCAGGCGGTCGCGGGTGAACTCGGTGACCAGTTGCTGACCGAAGCGGATGGCGCTGACGTGGCCGGAGCCGTAATGCAGCCAGACCATCTGCTGCCCGCCGGGAAGCGTGAGATTCGTCAGGTTACCGAGTGCGTCCCATGCATAGCTGAGTTCGCCGTTAACCCCGGACTCGCTCACCAGGCGGCCTGCCTCGTCACGGATGAAGGTAATTTCGTCAGTTTCGAGACCCAGTGTAACACCGTCAGCGGTCGGGGTCCGGACTATCCGCGTAACCCGGCCACTGCGGTCATGGTCATAGAGGTACGCCGCATGCCGGGTGCTGCGCCCGGTCAGCAGGCCGCTGTCGTCATGAGTGAACTGTTGTATACGCCGGGCAATACCGCCGTCTGCGGCAGGCCGGCCGTTCTCCTGAAGCACGCTCAGGAAGCCACGTACATCCCACTCCATCTGCCGGGAGGTGTCGTCCGGGCGCGTTTCGCTCGTCGGGTGTCCGGTCTCGTCATACGTGAAGCGGTACTCCCCGCCGTTGCCGTTTTCGAGTCGCAGCAGGTTACCGCGCGGGTCATAATGCCAGCGGCGGGTGCGCCCGATACGGTCGGTGAGGCTCACCGGCAGGCCGAGCGGGTTGTAATTCCAGCGCACCTCGCTTTCCAGCGGGTCGCGCCAGGCGGCAAGCTGGCCGCGTTCGTTCCACTGCAGCGTCTCGCGGCTGCCGTCCGGGTGAATGACGGTGGTGAGCTGCCCGGCAGCGTTCCATTCGCGACGGGTGACATTGCCTTCCGCGTCCTCGCTGCTGATTAACTGCCCGAAGCGGTCATAGCTGAAGCGGGTGACGCTGCCGGAACAGTCAGTCCTCTGTATAAGCAGTCCCTGGCGGTTCCACACCAGCCGCACCACGCCGCCGGTGGCATCGGTGATGCTGTCCGGCAGCGGTTCTTCATCATCCGGGTAGTGGTACGTGGTGGTGTTGCCTGCGGCGTCGGTTTCCGACAGCAGGCGGCCTTTAAGGTCGTACAGGCTCTGCTCTGACGTGCCGTCCGGATAGTCCGTGCGGGTGATACGGTCGGTCAGGCGGAACCAGTGGTACTGCGTGCGCCGCCCTGCCGGGTCGGTCTCCTGCGTCATGCGCCCGTATTTATCCCATGAGGACTGGCGCAGGGCACCGCCCGGCAGGATGACATCACACAGCTCGCCGTTGCGGTAAATAAAGGCAGTTTTCCGGCCGTCGAAATCCGTGAAGGCGGCGACGTTGTCATCGTCGTCAATCAGCCAGTGCGCCTGCGCCCCGTCATCGCGGATGGCACGGCGCGTGCCGTTGTCAAAATCGTACTCAAAAGTGAGCTGCTCGCCGCCGCTGTGACGGAACGCCGTGACGCGCGGCAGCCCGGCAATCTCCTGCCAGCGGTATTCGCTCACCAGCCCGTTCGCGTCCTCATGGGCGCGCATCAGGCCGTCCTCCTGCCAGCTAAAGTGGCGGCGCACGCTACCGCCCCGGCCCGTCACCGCCACCAGCTGCCGCCTGTCATCGTAAGCGTAACTGACGAGACAGATTTCGTCATCCAGCCAGGCGCCCGTCAGGCGGTCGCCGTCATAGCGGCAGACCACCCGCTGCCCGGCGCTGTCGGTCAGGGCATGCAGGGTGTGGTCGTCGTTCCATTCGAACAGAATATCGCTGCCGCAGGGCTCGGAGAGGCGCTGCAGCAGGGACGGCGAATCTTCATGAAGGGGTGCGTAGTGCCAGCGCTCGCCGCTGATATCATACACTGACCAGGTATCGTCCTGATGGTGCTCCAGCCAGCGCTTTTCCGCTTCGCAGTATGTACGCATGCCTTTCGGCACCAGCGGGAAGGAGATGTAGTCCCCTGTCGGGGCACGCCACACCAGGCCGTCCTGGTAACGCTCAAGGCGGGTTTCCCAGAACAGGTTCCAGCCGCGCCCCAGCACGCTGTCACCCGGGTTGCCGCTGCGCCAGTAGCGCTGCCAGCGCACGGGTAAACGCGATGACAGCACAAAGTCCAGCTCATCGTCGCCGCTGAGAAACTTCTGCCCGCTGACGATATCCACCGGGCGGGCGATAATTCCTGCTGCCGCCGTGGCGGTCATCAGCGTGCCGAAGCGGCAGGCGATGCGGCCGATTTTGCTGATACCCGGCAGTTTCGCCAGCAGTTTCCCCACCGCGCCTGGCTTCCCGGCCAGTCCGCCCCAGCCGCCTGCCAGCCCGGCAAACAGCAGGGTCAGGTCAGAAACTTTGTACAGCCATTCGGGTACTTCAGGCTGGATGGGCAGGGTCTGCTCCGGCTCACCGCCGATAAACACATTGCCGGAGCCGGTCATGACTTTTGCATCACAGGTGGTGCGGTCACCGAGGCGCGCGGCGGGCAGGCCGTTGATATACACCCGCGACGAGCCTTCGGCCATCTGCTGTGAGCCGTCATCATCGCACTCCACCATGCTGTCTGTGGCGATGGCGGCAGGCTTACCGTTGATAAAGACGTTGTGCGAGCCGGTGGTAATGACGCCTTTTTTCGTCATCTTCGCCGCCCCCGCCTCCGCGACGCTGTCCCGCGCGGCGGTGGCGAGTTCCCCGGTGTAATAACCCACCGCGAGGCTCGCGCCGACAAGCAGCACACCGACGCCCAGACACGACGCCCCGATGCCTGCAATCATCAGGGCACCGGCGGCGATACCGCCGACAGCGGCAATCAGGCCGCCGACAATCGTTCCGGCAATCATCCCGGCAAGCGCGCCGGAGTGGCCGATATCGTCCCCGAGGCGGGCAGCTTCAAACATCACACTATCCTTATTGTCAGGCGTGGAAACGGAAACTCTGCAGCAGTGAGCGCAGCAGTACGCTGTCGGCGTCCCCTAAAGCCCGGGTCGCGGACATCGTGAACACCAGAATCCGGTCAGCGGACGGGTTAAACACCNGATATTGAACGCCGGGGCATCCGCGCCGGGCGGAGTGAACACATTGACCGTGCGGTCCTGGTAGCTTTCAGGAAGGGTCACCTGCCCTTCGGTAAACAGGCAGGGCTGAGCGGGTTCTGACATAAAGTGCGTCCTGTCACGGGATTCAGAAAAGGGAATTTTCTCATACGATCTGGTGAAAAACCAGACGCGGGAATGCGTTTTCTCCCCTCCGGTAATGAGCCGGTAGTGGCGTAACTGCCCGCCAGTTTTCGAAAAAAGTCACTGGAGAACCGTAAGCGATACATACCGCAAATGTTCCGGCCCGGTGATTCACGGAAGAGGGTGGCCTCTGATTCACCTGCTAAATCCGTTTAAGACTTCTGGTTTTCAGGCCATGCCAGTGGCCTCGCCCGTTCTGGCGCAGCATTCGCCGGAACGGGCGCGCTTTTATCATTCATGTACTTTATGCGTCACCTCTGACAGATAGCCTAAGATTAACCCAGGCGGGAAACTGCGAAGCTTTGCAGTTTCCCTTTCCTCGTTCAGATTTTATCCATCAGATAACGATGCGCTTTTGACGCTGCGCTGGCCGCTTTAAAAATGTAACGTTTATCGTTTTTCAGTGCCTTCAGCCAGGAAGCAATATAACTCTCGTGCTGAACCTCGCCTTCTATTGCCAGATCCGCCATCAGAAAAGCGCTTCCCAGCCCGGCGATCAGCTCTTCAAACGTATAATCCTCACTGCCAAACTTCCCTTTCATTTCGCGGTTCAGACGGCTTTTTGCACCGCTCCAGTGGACCCGCTCATGCAGGCCTGTCGCATAAAAATTAGCAGCATCAGCAAACAGATGGCGGGCAGGTAAATAGATCTCATCTGTCGAGGGTCGAAAAAAAGCGTTTTGCCCTTTTTCAATAATGTTCGCCCCGCTGCTGCGAAAGAGATTCTCAGCCTGCGGTAACGGATCGAACTTAGCGGATGGGCAAGGCGTTTCAGTCGCCAGCGGCAAACCATCGATCTGATCGATATTGAAAACCGTAAACGTTTTTAACATCGGGATATGCTCAACTCCACCGGCATCGTTTTCTTTTTCCAGGGTGGTATAAAAAATCGCTGTTGTGCCGTGTTCGCCCCTGCGAACCTGTGCCCCTGCTGCCTGCGCCTGTTTGTATGTCATCCAGCAGGAATCACCAAATCCCTGTTTCGACGCACTGTACCAGAGCAGCATGATATTCATTCCGCTGTAAGCGACGCCGGTAGCGTAATTTGAGGGCAAGCCGGACATACCAGGCACCCGCTCCCATGGGCACGCCCACGGCTTAACCCCGGCTTCCAGTGCGGCCACAATGCTGTCGGTGACCGTCTGGTAAATATCGGCTCTGGAAAATTTCGTTTTTGAGGAGCCTGACTGGTCCAGCGGGGATACGCTGGTCGCCGCTGCGGTGTCAGGGGCGCTGGTCTAGGTATGCAGTGAAATAGTCATGATTTTTTCTCCGTCAGTGTGTGATTTTCGTCTTCGTATCGCCTGACGGTTCGCTTTCCCGGCATCGTTCTGTCACGCAAGGGCGCTGCAGGCGTGCCATTTACCCTTGCGGGACAGGTTGTGCCGGGAAACGATTAACCGGAAGCAGATACGGGGAACGAAAGGCACACGGGAGAAAAAATCTGACACTGCATAGACAGACTTAGCGCCCCTTGCTCCGCAGCGGTGAAATGGGGTTTGGGGTTGGGGGTTGGGATGTATGTAGTGTTATTCTTTCTCAGTGGAGCAGAGTCTTGAGTCAGACACATCTCTGTGACGTAGCATTTATGCTTTACGTAGGAATGAATATCATTCGTTTTGAAAACGTTCGTCTGATAAAAGGTTCGAGTGTAAAATTGGCATCGTAATACACAACAATAAGGACAGTTATGCTCTGTTGCCCTCCGTTCGGCTCATGAGCGCACTGCAGGAATACATACTCATGTGGTCAGAAAAATCAGCCTTAGTCGTAATAACATCACTTCGTTTTCTAAACAGACTGCTCAGTAGATTGGCCTGACGGCATTGAAGAGACTTTGCGTGCTTTTTGACTGTGAAATACACGATTTACTGCAAAAGGTTCCTGCTTCGCAGAATCGTACAGAGAAAAATTAATGACACTGATTAACTTAAAAGATCTCGAGGCCCATCTTTGGCATGCAGCCCATATCATCACCGGGCCTATCGATGCATCAGATTACAAAACGTACATTTTTCCAATCCTGTTCTTCAAGCGCATTTGTGATGTGTACGACGAAGAGTTTGCTGAGGCTATGGAGAGTGTTGGAGATACAGAGCTTGCCAAAGGCAAGATGTTTCACCGTATTCAGATACCTGAAAATTGTCATTGGCGCGATGTTTTCGCCGAGACCAAAGACATCGGTCAGGCCTTAAAAGACTCCTTCCGTGGTATAGAACTTGTAAACCCTAAACTACATGGCATTTTTGGGGATGCTAGTTGGACCAATAAAGAACGTCTTTCTGATGAGTTACTGGCTACGCTACTTAATCACTTCAATAAGGTGAATCTGGGCGTTACAAGTGTCCGCGATGATGATATGGGCCGCGCATACGAGTATCTGATCAAACGATTTGCAGACAAAGCGAACAAAAAAGCCGGTGAGTTCTACACCCCACGTACTATCGTTCGCTTGATGGTTAACATTCTCGATCCAAAAACTGGTGAAAGCGTTTACGATCCCGCTTGTGGTACCGGCGGGATGCTGCTCGAAACCATTCATCATGTGAAAGAAAACGGCGGAGACCCGCGCCTTTTAAAAATCAAAGGTCAGGAAAAAAACCTGACAACAGAAGCCATTGCACGGATGAACCTGTTCCTGCACGGTCAGGAAGATTTCGATATTGTTCGGGGTGATACGCTACGGGAACCTAAGTTTTTACAAAGCGATCGTTTAGAAACTTTCGATTGCGTTGTTGCCAACCCACCGTTTAGCTTAAAGGAATGGGGATACGATCTGTGGTCGAACGATCCCTATGGTCGTAAACAATATGGCCTGGCACCGAAAACAAACGGTGATTTTGCTTGGGTGCAGCATATGTTTGCTTCACTTAACGACAATGGGCGTATGGCTGTCGTATTACCTCATGGTGTGCTGTTTCGTGGTGGAGCTGAGCAGACAATTCGAACCAAATTGCTGCAAGAAAATCGCATTGTGTCGATTATTGGTGTCGCTTCCAACCTGTTCTACGGCACTGGTATTCCTGCTTGTATTTTAGTGCTGCGTAAATCTCGCCCGGCAGCGCATAGAGATCATGTTTTGATCATCAATGCGGAAGAAATCTATACCAAAGGGCGTGCGCAGAATACGCTGTCCAACAAGCAGGCCGATGACATATACCAAATCTATCAAAACCAGGCGCAACAGGGGCCGGATGCAAAAGAAATCGAAGGCGTTGCGCGCTGGGTACCTCTGAAGGAGATTGAAGAAAATGACTTCAATCTAAATATTGCTCGTTATGTGCAAAAGCCACTCGAAGAAGAAACCATCACTGTGGAAGAGGCGCTCAAAGATTTTCAACGGAAGCTGGCTGAGCTGGAAAAAGCAGAAGAGGAGTTGGAAGCCCTGCTTATCAAAGAAGGGTTCGAGGTATGAGTAATAAAAAGCTGGAAGAGTTGCTTTGGGGAGCTGCTGAGTTTCTTAGGGGCCAAATCGACGCATCAGACTACAAGCAGTATGTCTTCCCCTTGCTGTTTTATAAACGCCTGTCAGATGTCTATTTGGAAGAATTTAACGAAGCGATGGAGCTCCATGAAGGCGATGCCGAATATGCCGCTATGCCGATGTTTCACCGTTTCAACATTCCCTCTGAAGCAAGTTGGGAAAAGGTTCGCAATACCAGTAAAAATATTGGCGAGGCTATTCAAAATGCACTGCGCTTAATCGAAGCCAATAATCCACGTTTACACGGCGTTTTTGGTGATGCGCAGTGGACCAACAAAGAGCGCCTGCCCGATCATCTGCTGGCTGACCTGATTGAACACTTTAGTAAAATTCCGCTAGGCATTAAATCTGTCGCCCAGGATGATCTTGGTGAAGCCTACGAATACCTGATTAAAAAGTTCGCTGATGATTCCGGTCATACGGCAGCAGAGTTTTATACCAACAGAACAGTCGTGCATTTAATGACGCGCATTATGGGCTTAAAACCGGGTGAAACTGCCTATGATCCAACATGCGGCACTGGAGGGATGTTGCTAAATGCAGTGATGGATCTTCGTTCAAGAGGGGAAGAGTGGCGCTCTGTGCACCTTTATGGCCAGGAAGTGAACCTGCTGACTTCCGCTATCGCCCGTATGAATATGTTTCTGCACGATATTGAAGAGTTTGATGTGCTGCGCGGTGATACTCTGGCTGAGCCCAAATTTATTGAAAACGATCGGCTTAAGCAGTTTGATGTGATTTTTGCCAACCCGCCGTACTCCATCAAGAAATGGAACCGCGACAAGTTTGCTGCTGATCCATATGGGCGTAATCTCTATGGCGTGCCACCGCAGGGTTGTGCTGATTATGCGTTTTACACACATATTATCAAAAGCCTGAAGCCTGATACCGGTCGCGCTGCCATGCTCTGGCCACACGGTGTTCTGTTCCGTGATTCTGAACAAGCCATTCGTAAACAGGTGATTGAATCGGACATAATTGAAGCGGTGATTGGTTTGGGGCCGAACCTATTTTATAATTCTCCCATGGAGTCCTGCATTGTAATTTTACGTGCAAATAAGCCATTCAAATTAAAAAACAAGATACATTTTGTTAATGCGGCAAAACTATATCAGACATCAAATTCAAAAACTTTTCTTAGCGAAGAAAATATATCTGAGATACTCGAGTTATATGAAGATATTGATGTGGGGAATGAATTATCGAGATGTGTAGATATAGAGGAGATAGCTCAAAATGGCTACAGTCTATCAATTCCTCTATACATTAAAGCTAGCTCTTGTGAAGAAGAAAAAATGTCTACCTATAATTTGATAGAACAATGGCATGGCACGAAGGGAAGATTAAATCATGTCCACAGAAAATTGTTTGAGTTGTTGAAATGAGTATAGCGAAAAAAAATTATCGCCTTGGTGATCTAGCTTTCGAAGTTAAACGAAAACTTCCGACGTTCATGGAAAGTCATATTCAATGGTGTATAAGAGGGGAGGATTTTGATAGTGAATCCCTAAGATTTATTCGGAAGGGTAGCCTGATGGATGCAGGCCCAACATTCTTTCGACATTTTTTACCTGGGGATTTTTTGTACATGACAAGGAATCCAAGGCTAAAAAAAGGTGCTATTGCAGATTTTGAAGGGGTTGCTGCAAATACCACATTAATATTAAATCAAAAAACTTCAAAGGAATTTTATGATGGCCTTCTTCCTCATATAATGCAGTCAGAGTTATTTCATGCCTATGCAGAATCTGTTGCGGTTGGTTCAACAAATCTTTTTACTAAATGGATTGATTTAAAACGCTTCGAGTTTAGCTTGCCTTCTGTGCGAGAGCAGGAACGTTTAATAAAAATATTAGAAAAGGTTGTGGAATGTATTCATTTAACGGAAGATCTTGTAGAGCATTACTCACATCTTAAAGCCGCATTAATAAATTCTGTTATTACAGAAGATAAGGAATGTTCTGTTTCTATTAAGAATTTTTCGAACTCAGATCTAAAAAATGGTTATTCACCATTAGAGGATGCCTATAAATCAAATTATTGGAGCTTCTCTATATCTGCAGTGAGATCCGGAATTATAAATATAAAACAAGAGCATAAGAAGAAAGTATTTATTCCTGATGATATACAAGATAATTACCGTATTAAAAAAGACGATGTTTTTATCGTTCGTGGTAATGGTAATAGAGATCTTGTTGGTGTATGTGGAAGGGCTGAGAATGATATTCCAGGATATATCTATCCTGATATTTTAATAAAACTTGAAGTTGATACTAGTATATTCATTCCTGAGTTTTTTGTATATGTTTGGAATTCGGCGGTGGTTAGAAAACAAATTGATGCAATAGCACAAACCACTAATGGTACATATAAGATTAATCAAAAAGGAATATTGGGGATTAAGCTTCCCAAAATTCCGATTGCTGTGCAGAAAAAGTGCGTTGATAAATTTAATTTAATTGAGTCAGCTGAAGAAACCTTGCTGGAGAAACATCTGCATCTTAAAACCATCTATCAGCGATTGATAAATAACTTAATTTGTTGAGAGGGATTTATGTTTAACGAACAAACCGTCACAGAAAATGGAATTATCGACCGTTTAAAAGGTTTAAGCGGAGTCAAGTGGACTTACTGCCACGGTGAAAACCTGCCTAAACAAGCGCAGGATATCTTCGTTGATGAGTGGCTAAAAGACGCGCTTTGTTCGTTAAACCCTGATATCGGCAGACAGCCTGACTATGCCGATGAGGTCATTTACAAACTGCGAGGAGTGGTTTTAGAAGCCCGTCATACCGGTTTGGTAAAGGCCAATGAAAACTTCCAGGAATGGTTGATGGCTGAAAAAACCTTGCCCTTTGGCGAGAATGGCGACCATATCACCATCAATCTGATTGATTTTGACAATATAGAGAACAACCACTTTGTGGTGGCACAGCAGGTGCACTATATCGCGGCCACTGAAGTCTATTTTGATATTGTCCTGTATGTGAATGGTATACCACTGGTAGTGGGCGAAGTTAAAACTGCCACGCGCCCCAGCGTGACCTGGCAAGACGGTGCCGCTGACTTCATGGGTGGCAAAAAGTACTATTGGAAAAATGTTGAATCTTTCTTTGTCCCTAACTTGTTGTGTTTTGCCAGCGAAGGTAAAACCTTTGCCTATGGTGCAATTAATGCCCGAGTTAAAGACTGGGGGCCCTGGCATAATACTGAGCTTCGTGATGAGATTCTGCCGGGCTTGGCGTCGGTACTCAACAGCTGTGAGAGTTTGTTAAATCCACAAACCTTATTGCAGTTATTGGAATCTTTTGCATTATTTTCAACCGTCAAAACGGGCAAAAATACTCCGCCTAAACGCGTTAAAATCCTGCCGCGTTACCCGCAATTTGAAGCAGCAAAACAAATCGTTGAACGTGTTCGCAGAGGCTATCCAAAAAAAGGTCTGATTTGGCATTTCCAGGGATCGGGTAAATCCTTGTTGATGCTTTACGCTGCTAAAATGCTGCGTGCCGATAATGCGTTAAAAAACCCAACGGTACTTATCGTTGTGGACCGGCGAGATCTGGACAGCCAAATTAATGAAACTTTTGGTGGAGCCGACGTTAAGAATCTGATTAAAGTGCAAAGCTGCAAAAAGTTGGGCCAATATATTGAGCAAGACAGCCGTGGCATTTTAATCACCACCATCTTTAAATTTAAAGATATCGAAATTGACGATAGCAACCCCAATGGCCTGAACAACCGTGACAACATCATTGTGTTGGTTGACGAAGCTCACCGTACCCAGGAAGGTGGGTTAGGCGAGAAAATGCGCTGGGCGTTGCCGAATGCCCACTTCTATGGCCTGACTGGTACTCCGATTTCTGGCATTGATCGTAATACATTCAAGTTGTTCGGTGCCGAAGAAGATCCAGGTCGCTATATGAGCCGCTATAGCTATAAGCAGTCGATCCGGGATGGCGCGACTAACCCGGTGAAGTTCGAACCTCGGCTGGCTGAACTCCGAGTGGATCGTGATGCTATAAACGAAGAGTTCGAGCAACTGGCTACCGAAAACAACCTGGATGAAGAAGAAAAGGCAGCATTGTCCAGACGTGCCGGCAAGCTGGCTATTATGCTGAAATCTCCCAGACGTATGGCTGCGGTGAGTAATGATATTGTTGAGCATTTTACCAGCCATGTTATGCCGAAAAAGATGAAAGGCATGGTTGTGGTATACGATCGCGAAGCCTGCGTACAGATGTATTACCTGCTTAGGGAAAAGCTTGGTTTTGATGCGGTTGAAGTGGTTATGAACGTTGACCAGGCTCCGGTTAAAGCTGAAGAGGGTGGTAAAAAAGATAAGCTTAACAAGGACTGGCTCAAATGGCATGACGAATTGGAGCTACCTGTTAAACAAGCCGATTTCGAACGCTGGCAGCACATTGATGCGGAAGAGCAGGTACAGAAGGATCTGATTGAGTGCTTTAAAGATCCTGTGCATCCGTTACAGCTTATCATCGTTACCGCCAAGCTGCTTACGGGCTTTGATGCACCAATTTGCTACTGTATGTACCTCGATAAGCCTCTACGCGATCATACTCTTCTTCAGGCCATGTGCCGAACCAACCGGTTGTACGAAACCGATGATGTACGCAAGGACATGGGATTAATTATCGACTATCTCGGCGTTTTCGAAAATCTGCGTACCGCTCTGGCCTATAATCCTGAAGAAATTGAAGGGGTTGTAGAAGGAATTGAGGCATTTAAAGAGTTATTGCCGTTACAACTGAATAAATGTCTGTCCTTCTTCCCTGGTGTGGATCGTTCTGTAGAAGGTTTTGAAGGCATTATGGCTGCGCAAGAATGCCTGCCAACCAACGAGAAACGTGATGAATTTGCTGCCAGCTTTGGGGTGTTATCCAAGCTATGGTCGGCCATTAACCCAGATCCTTTCTTAAGCCCGTATCGTCAGGACTATAAGTGGCTAGCGGAAATTTATGAATCGGTACGGCCAGTTGGCCAGACAGGTGCGCTTGTTTGGGCTGCGCTTGGTCCTGAAACTATCAAGATGATCCATGAGCATACTGATATCAATCGTATTCGTGATGACATCGACGAGTTGATCATGGATGAGCACGCCATTTTTACCCTGACCGCTAAAGAACAGGAACAACGCGCCAAACGCTTAGAGATTGATCTTATGGGGCGTTTGCGTGGTAGCCATGATCCTAAATTTGTGGCATTGGGTGAGCGTCTGGAAAAACTGCGTCAGGACTATGAAGCTGGTGTTATCAAGGCTATCGACTGGTTGAAAGGTCTATTGGATGCTGCGAAAGATACCGTTCAAGCCGAGCGCGAAACGGGCGAGCGCCCAGTAACTGAAGCGGATAATAAACAAGCACTAACGAAGCTTTTTCTGGAAACCCGCCCGGAGACTACTCCTAAGTTAATTGGTGATGTCGTTGAGCAAATCGATAAAATCGTCAAAGCCACCCGCTTTGATGGCTGGCAAACTTCCAACAGCGGCCCGCGTGAAATCCAAAAGGCATTATTGCTGACTCTCGCACAGTTTGGCTTAGGAAAAGATAAAGAATTATTCCAGAAGGCTTATGGGTATATACAGGAACATTATTAATATTGCTCAATTGATTGACTCAGTACCCAATCCAGACTTAGGGATATAGTTTTGATATTCAATCAAAAAATGGGGCTATCTGCGGGTCTTGACTCGATGAAAAGTACAGTTTTATGATGGGTTTCAATTCAATAAAAAACTGAATGCAACCGAGTCCGAGGTGTGGCTTTCATTGATCTGCACACCGACAGCAAAGCCGGATGTAAAAAGGCCCGGCTAGTCGGGCCCTGAATTTAGGACAGAAGGATTCGCCTTCAGGTACCTTTTCAAAGGCTAACATGGTTAAAAAACAGCCTTAACGTACAATAATTTTCGATATCCAAACTGCCTCCTACATGGAACACCCTTAATTAAGGGCGTCAGCGGCAGGAGTTACTTACTCAGGAGGCTGAGTGCTGACTGAATTGCAGCAGGAAGCGCGGGTAGTGCACCGGCTACGGTCACGACATTGGCAACATCTCCGAGCAGAGCGGAAATTCTGTCGCCAAACTGGCTTCCTGAACCCGATTTGATTTCTTCCTTATACTCAGGCGCGATGACGGCAAGTCCGGGCGTGGACTGTACCGCATCCATAACAGATTCGACACCCGAAATAAAATATGACTCAAGCGCTTCCTGTATCTGTGTCAGCTGCTTAAGTAACATTGTTTTCAGCTGACGGCAGCTCAGAATGACGTATCTCCTCGCGAAGCTCCGTGATTCTGTTCAGCACGGAATCAATTTCATTCGTGTCGATTGTTGAATGTGCGCCGCGCGTTTCAAACAAATCTGACAGAGTCCCCAACTCATACAGGGTTCGTTCATCAATATGCCGGATGAACGTATTCCAGGATTCATTAAAGTTTTGCGCCGTAAAAGCAGTTCTCACGCAGGCTTCCCAGTGTGTGGATTTTCCCCGTAGTGATGAAAAATTGTTCTCCCTCACCTGTATTATGCGCTCGGACAATGCCATCACCTGCCACAGCCGGATAAGAATATGGTGTTCCGCATAGTGATTGATGTGTAACAGCTTCTTCTACACAGCCCGGCAATTTTGATCAGGGTTATTTCGCTTACCTTCTTCAAGAATACCCAGCAAGCGCTGCGCCGGATTATCAATCTTCAACTCAGCCATTTCCTATACCATTAAATTTACAGCTATTTTATCCAGTCTTCCATTGTCAGTCCCGGCACCCGCTCAAACTCCCGCGTATTATTGGTCACCAGCACGGCGCCAGCGGCCATGGCGTGCCCGGCAATCGCCGTGTCGTTGGGACCAATCGGCGTGCCGGCCAGCCGCAGCGCCACCTTAATGTCGGTAGTGGCGTCGACCGCGGCGCGATCCCAGGGCAGGATGGCATCGAGGCGGGCGCAGAACGCGTCAACCAGCTGAATGTGGCGCGGCGAGGCCTTCGGGCCGGTGGCGCCGAAACGCATTTCCGCATAAGTGATGGCCGACACTACGATACGGTGGTTACGCAGCACGGCCTGCTCCAGGCGCTTCAGTACGGCTTCCGGCTGCTCGCGCATGATGAACGAGCAGATGCACGTGTCGAGCATATAGGTCTTGTTCACAGGTCAAACCGTCCTTCGTCGCTGACAATGTCCTCACGCTCCGCCATAAAGTCCGCATCAGCCTTTTCCAGGCTGGCGAACGAACCCCATGTCGGCCGGACGGGACGCAGGATGATGCTGTCCCCTTCCCGGACAATTTCCAGCTCGCTCACCCCCTCAAAATCCAGATCGCGGGGCAAACGGATGGCGCGGTTGTTGCCATTTTTAAAAATGGATACGGTTCTCATAACTCTCTCCCGAGCAGATGTGGATATGTGGAACATATCCGGAATGAATTCAGGGCACCGGGTGTGCGCATATGCTAAGTATAGGCAGATGTGTTGCATATGTATAGGGTCACCATATGCAGATGCGCGGCATATGAATAGGAATGACCTATGCTGACGTCTCTCTTTTTCCGCTCAGATCCGAAAAAAGGTAATCCCGGATCCATCAGTTTACCCTGCAGCAAGACAGTCCAAAGTCACACAAGCAGAACAAATAAAAAACACATTGACTACAAAGCACGCACTCATTAACCTGTAAATGATACTGTAAATTACTATCATTTGTATTATCTCTAAAGGAGTTAGCGATGCTGCAACACAGTATGAAAAGTACCTCCCTGCATTCCCCGCTCGAAGTAGCCTCACTAGAGGCAATTATGAATTATCAAAATACTGATGTACTGCTGAAATTCAGAAAAGAATGGGATGTCAGCCCGGAAGAAGCTGAACTCATTTTCGCTGAAACCAAGAAATTTATATGGCTTGCTTCAGCTTCTCTCAGGGAATGTTTCAACATTAAAGTGCACGAGCAGTTCACCATTATTGACGAGATGTGGCATACATTCATTCAGTTCACAGATGCCTATACCAGCTTCTGTGAGGAATATCTTGGCGGATATCTTCATCACTACCCCAGCACGAATGACATGATGCGAAAGGAACTAAAGCATGTTAATGAGACGGGAATAACTTACAGAGATTACCGTTATAACGAATATGTAAATCAGATTCAGCGTATAGAGCGTTCTTTAGGCGCTGAAACCGTTGCCACCTGGTATGGTCAATTTGCTGTTAAATACAGCATGGAAAATTTAAACGCCCTGAGAAAGCCACTCATATCGTCCACTGACGATACGTACATAAAAAAAATCACACCTTTACTTGATATGCCGGCTGATAAATTCATTAAAATAATAATGAAGATTGACGTATGGACTGGACCCGCATCAGTTTGTGGCTGCAGTGGAAAAGGGTGTGGCGCAGGATGTTCCTGTAATTCGCGTTGATTAATGGACTGATAAAGCCCATGTGAATGGGCTTAAAGGAACTATTTTGAATTATATTGAAAAATATATTCTTGGTTACTGCCGTGGAATGCTGATAAGCATATTTTTTATATCAGCCGCCAGCAGTGCTTTGTTTGTCATGTTTGGTTTGTTAATTAAAAGCGTGGTTGACAACAAAGAATCCCTGGCCGATTCAACGATGCTGGTTATTTTTTCATCCTGTTTTCTTGCAATACGATTTTTTATGCCTCTTGGCTACAGTTTATGTGAGTTCCTTACACAGAGATTAAATATCAGGCTGAGCTATACTCTACGTGCAAACATTATTGACAGGATACTGACATCGCAGAGTGACAGTTTTAGCGAAAAAAAACCAGGCGAAATTAACAAAGTGTCTGAAAGTATGATTACGTCTGCCACCACGCTTACCCGGACAATATGCACAGACATAATACCGCTGTTAATTCAGCTGGCCACGATAGTAGTCACTATTGCAGTTTCAGTTAACTACATCATCTCAATCGAATTTCTGATGATGATGCTCACGTACCTGTATTTTGTCATCAGAATGACTCAACGCAGACTTCCGATGATGAGAGCGGTAGCCATAACGGCAAAAAAGGTGTCTGGCGGGATGTTTGATCTCATGCATTTGCTGCCCGTTGATAAGTCATTTCACACCACAGACAAGAGCAGAGCTAGGTTCATGAACTTCGTGAACGATAATATTTCGAAACAAGTAGCGGTACGTAATGAGTTCTTCTTTTTCGGCATTAGCTCAGCTCTCCTGTCGGTTCTTTTCTGTGGGATCATATTATTCTCTGTCTATGTGCTGATTCAAAACGGCAATATTACCAGCGGTAGTCTGGTAATGGTCGCTACTTTCTTGTTCCAGATATTCCTCCCAATGAACCAGGCCGGATTTCTTTTCCGCCAGATTAAAATGGCCCGGGCTGATATTGATTTATATTGCACCGAAACAGAGGATATTATCCCCTCAAATACCCGGCCGTCTCCCTTGCCCCTGGAGCAGGAAAAAACATACGTACGCATCAGGAATGGCCTTTTTGATACAACCATTGCCCTGAACAAGGGTGAGGTTACGTTTCTTGTTGGGCCGAATGGGTCAGGAAAATCAACCTTCGGAAGGGTACTCTCCGGCAACAGAAACAGTAGCGATACCCTGTTCGAGATAAACGGCAATGTATGTGACAGCACTGAGTTGCCGTATCCAAATGTACTGTATGTGCCACAGGACATTGAGCTCCTGCCCGGCACTGTAGAGGATAATATCTCTCACTTTTCTGACAGCACTCACCTCAGTGCGATCACTGAATGGCTGAAGAGGTTCGGGTTCGATAAGCCGCTCGACCATGTTATCCGTGGTTTCGGCAGTAATCTGTCAGGTGGCCAGAAGCAGAAGTTAGGCGTCATGCTCTCATATGGCAAGCCGTACAGCCTCATCGTGTTTGATGAGCCAACCAAAGGGTTTGATGAATCCGGAGTAAATGCCTTTCGTGAATATCTGTCGCATGAGACCCGAGACAAATATGTACTGGTGATAACACACGACGAGCGGTTACTGGGGTCGTGTTCTGATACCAGTATTGTACGAATGAACAACAGCAAGGAGCTGGCCTGTGAATAATTTCATCAGCCACGATATTATGGAAAAATTTCGCCGCGAACATTTTCAAAAATCGCCTTTTGTACTGACAGGTGTCGACGCCAGTAGGCTGGTGAGCTGGCCGGCATTAAACAAGACACTGGAGAAGGACATTCTTCATTACCCCAGAGTAAGGCTTGCCAATGATAACTGGCCGGAAATGAGGGGCTATGGAGGGTTTGTCAGATATTCCTACAGCCAGTCCGGAGACAGGACGCCCCACATCAACAGACACCAGTTATATAAATGCTTACGCGAAGGAGCAACGCTTGTTCTTGATCGTTGCCAGGCGTTTTTTGACTCAGTGGATCACATGAGGCAATGGTTGTGCTCTCAGCTTGAGTGTTCATGTAGCGCCAACCTGTATGCAGCCTTTACGCCGACGCCCAGTTTTGGCCTCCATTTTGATAACCATGATGTCCTTGCTGTACAGATTGAAGGTATTAAACGATGGACAGTACATAAGCCGACATATTCATACCCTCTGGAGCATGAGCGTAGCTTCGACTTTATTGCACCCAAAACGGAGCCAGATTATGTATTTGATGTTGAGCCAGGCCAGGCAATCTACCTCCCCGCAGGGTACTGGCATAACGTCTCAACCCAGACCAGGCGTTCTCTTCACGTTTCCTACACAATAATAAGACCCCGGCGTCTGGATATATTCAGAAGTTTACTTGATGAATTATCAGGTAATGAATACGTTCGCGCCCCCATTGAATTTGGAGACAGGCTCTCGGATGATACTGCTCTTCGGGAGTTGATTAACGAGGCAGTAAAGAAGTTTGATATACAGCTTAACGAAACGATGTTAAAAATCCAGTGTAACGCTCCTGCCTATAAGCATATTAACCTGGAATTGCTTGATTAATTTAACAGAGGGAGGAAACCTCCCTTTATAGTTCTTCAAAAGTAACGAACTGTAGTTTCCATCCTCCGTTAACCATAATCCAGTTTTCAACAAATCCGATATGCACTGTACCGTCGTCGTTATCTAATGCTGCTTTACCAGATACACATGCAATACCTTTGAATTCCCGAATTTCAATATCATACTCCCTTCTCGTTAACGATAAGATCTTTTGTTCTGCAGGGCGCATGCTTACCTTACGTAACTGGTGTTTCTTATAAATCACTTTCTGGCCATTGGTGGATATAAACCATTCAGTCTCAAGATAGTCCAGCTGTTCTGCGTTTCCGGTATAAAATGCGTTATACCATTCCTTACGCATCAGATTTAAGTCAGCCTTGAAGCTCATATTATTTTCCTTAGATCTAATTCCTCTTCAATTTTTTCAGCAGCACCCCGTAGTGACAGAATTGCGTCGTCGATAGCCATATTATAAACAGACGGAATGAGTTTCTTGAGCAATTCGTCAAGCAGGGCTTCAGATTCAAACTGCCCAAGGTGAAGGTCATGTTCAGCCATCATGTGTGAGGTGATTGATTCTGTAAGGTCGTTATAAATATCTTTGTTTAATTCTGGCATACGTATATTTCCCTCTCCACTGCGGACCGCATTCACTGTATGGTTATATTGTACTGCTGACTGCATTTATATGATATCAGAACCCGCAGAATAGAATACAGCAGTATGGTTCCGGCAAACATCTCTCCTGCTTAGGCTATAACAGGCAGGTCTTCATAGATAACCCCCTGATGGAGGTTCGTAATGGCATCATGACTGAAATAGTGTACATTCCCTTTACAGAGCCCGTCATGGTGCCATAACCTCACAAAATGTGTTGCTGCCTGATTTTACATTTATAACATAAAAGTGATTTTTTATTGCTTAAGAAGCAATAATCTACTAAAGGCAATAATCTTTCCCTATTAGTGCATTTCAAGCATCAGTGCTTCTCTTCTCTACCAAGATCCGAAAACCCCAAGATCCGGATCTGGTTTTACCCTCCCACGCACCGCCGCCTGCCGACACAACATATGGCGTCAGTTTCATCTGAGAACCACACCAGATATTGTGTTTTGCTCTCCCACCGTGACATGGCGTGCAGGGACAAAAAAGGCCGCTTTGCTTATTTCTCCACCGTGGTACGCTTCCGAAAGGCCCTGAATACGTTAAAAAATCGGATCACCGACAAATGTCCATCCAGTAATTCCATTAGTAACTATTAGCATAATAACCTGGAGCATAAATATTTATACGTATCCATATTGAGTCAAAATGGATGCAATGATTTTAATAAAATACTTAAAGAAGGCATCTGCTTATTTTCCCCGGCATATCATCCGCTGCATCTATCAGGAATTCAGGTTGAGACATGGCAAAAATTCAGGCACGAAACGTGGAAGATGCGCTTTATCAGCGTATTGAGCAGTCAGCAATGAAAAATGAGCGTTCGCCAGAAGGAGAGATCCGTATGGCGCTGGCGGCGGCCTATCCCCCTCCCCACCAATCCGGGCCACTCTTATCAGAGCGCACCCGCTGGCAGCAGGACACCGGCCAGCGCCTGCGCTGGCTGTTTGACCGGCTGATGGCAGATAATTATTTTCGGGAGTATGCCGCAGCCAGACCAGTAAATACATTTGACTTGGTGCGCATGGCCAGAATACTGGATACCTCCCCAGGCCTTCTGATGGATATTATGGAGGGGTGTCAGGAGCTGACTTTTCCGCTCGCAGATGCGATAGCCCGAAACTTTGACGCCTCGGCCGACTGGCTGCTGGGCGGCCAAGGGGAGCCTTTCCCGACGGTCAGTCTGGGCATGGACTATCACGAATTCTTCTTGCCGACCGGCGAAGATGCCCGCTATGTCTTTGAGTTCATCCGGATCAGTAAAGGACTCCACGAGGGCACGTTGCTCTGCCTGCGTATTCATCCTGAGACGGGGCGTATGGCACTGGGCGCGGTGACTGCGGAGTTTAAGCTATGTAAGGACGGCTCAGGCGGAACCGGTCACGGAAAGTTGTTGGCCTTTATGCTATTTCTGAAAGAGCACTGCGCGCACTACCCTATGAATTCGTTTGACTGGGAGCCAGGCGAACCCAGCTTTGATTTCTGGTCAGTGGTCGGGCAGCATCACCCCGTGTATTTTCAGGATTTTCGGCACCGCACGACGGCCGGATGGCTGCAGCAGCTGTTTAGCGGCCAGGATCCGGATGGCTGGTTCAACGGCTGGGAATCTGACCTTAAAGAAATCAGGAACGCGCCTTTTGGAGGCCGCGAGAAAGTCAGCGCAAATGACTGAGTGACTGAGGCCACAGGAGCGCAGACGGTATGAACCTTTTAGCCCTGCACGCATTTGGGGATTCGCCTGCGATTAATGTCGCCCCCGCAAAGATGGGGGCATTTCTATTGATGACCATCCTATCTTTTGTGGTCCATATAAAAATCCGGGTCTGTCTGCGGGTCTTGACTCGATGAAAAGTACAGTTTTATGATGGGTTTCAATTCAATAAAAAACTGAATGCAACCGAGTCCGGGCACCACTATTCAGAGAACCCGCCCTTGTGGCGGGTTTTTGCTTTCTGGTATCTCTGATTTAAGAAGTTAGCCTAAAAGTCTTCCCGGTACGTTTTGATTTATCTTTCAGTATCCGGAAAAAAAGGGGTCAGGTTGGGGGGCTTCAGTTCGACGAACGGAGTGGCTCCTGGGTTAGCTGATTCCCGCATACGCTCAGCGAAACCTATCAAGCTTACTGATGCTCCTGGTCTGTACCTACTTGCTCACGGCCGTGGTACTATCGCTATAGCTTCAACGACAAAGAATCCCATTGATCAAATCCGCACTCTCAGGCAAATCGCCATGGCCTGGCACTTCAGCAACCTTATCATTTGTCTGAGAGGCTCGCCTACAAAATTCTCGCCTGCCTAAAGCGCTATGTGTTTCTAATTTAAATTTCTGGCGAGCTGAAGCAACTGGTGACCCTGGTGATCCCTTCCCAATATCGATGCCAGGTACTGTTTTCAGGGAGGAGTGATCCTACCCGCCAATAGTGGACACGGGACTAAGTGAGTAAACTCTCAGCCAGAGGTAGCTCATGACCAAATCAGCCACAACCAGCAACAAGCCCCGCAAGCAACACACGCCCGAATTTCGCCAG
>NZ_JBQPOM010000026.1:0-43946 GCF_052220145.1 Vagococcus sp. WN89Y
GAAAACCATCTTTACCGGAAAGATAATGTTGTACGGCAGCAAGCCGTAGCTCAAGTGAAAATTTACGACTACTCATAAAAAACTGCACCTCAGTCAGTTGGGTGTCCAACTTTTGGGGTGCAGTCCAAATACAGGGCTTTAAATTTTAACTTTTCTTGATATTGGGGTTTATTTTCAGCGCTTCCCACTGCTGGCGCAGCCAGTTCGCTACGGCATTCTGCCGGAACTGCAACTTTGCCACCTTGCCGTGGCGGATCATGCCGCTGCGTTTTTTGACCGACCCTCTCATCTTTTTCATTGCAGACGCGATTTTGATAACCGAGAAAAAAGCCCGACCCATCGTCGGAGCCCTCCCCCATCTCCTCTACTGCATCTTCAGAGTCCTCAACAGGTTCAACGTCGTCTTTATCATCAACTATTTCGTGCGGCGTGAACTCCTGCGATGACGCATATAATTTTGCATCATCTTGATCTATCATTTTTTCCGGCTGCTTTACCACGGTTTCGGTGCATTTATAAAAACATATTTTGCTTTGATTTTTAAAATTCGTGAATATGCCTGGCGAGTCTTCATGCACATGGCGATGTTCTGGCTTAATAAAACCCGTGCCTGTCGTTTTCGCTGACGCCGTATTTTTTTTCATACAGCCGTCAGGCACATCCGGGGAATGATTTTTTGATTTTATTTTTCCGGTGGTGTTAATTACGCCGTTAATATTACGCTGCATAAAACAAAAGCAATCCCTTTCCAGGAAAACTTCCGTCGGCGTCCTGACCAGATCCAGTCGACCGGGAATACTGCTTGAACCCGAAAGCATTTACATATCAACCTCAATAATTAAATTTATATATTATAATATTATATAAAAACCCTTATTCTCTTACATAAAACGCTACAGACCCCCATCACGTTGTTTCATCATGTAACAAACGTCCGCTGATAGCGTTTGTTAGTGGCTGAACGGAAAATAAAGTCAGACCCTCACGGGTTTTCACTTCATCCACTTAACTGAGAGTTAACGCATGACCGCAAAATATTATGCCATTCTGACGAATCAGGGTGCGGCGAGTCTGGCGAACGCAACTGCGCTCGGAACGACGCTGAATTTGACCCATATGGCGGTGGGCGATGCCAATGGCACGCTGCCTGCTCCCGATCCGACGCAGACGAAGCTGATTAATCAGAAACGTATTGCTCCACTGAATATGCTTTCTATTGACCCGAACAATACCAGCCAGATTATTGCCGAGCAGGTTATCCCTGAAACGGAAGGCGGTTTCTGGATCCGTGAGATTGGCTTGTTTGATGAAAACGGAGTGCTGATGGCCGTGGCGAACTGCCCGGAAACCTATAAACCACAGATGCAGGAGGGCAGCGGACGCACCCAGACCATTCGAATGGTGCTGATTGTTTCTAATACTGCCGCCGTGACGCTGAAAATCGACCCGTCTGTGGTGCTGGCAACGCGCAAATACGTTGATGACAAAGCGATAGAGGTGAAAGCATACGCTGATGATTTATTAAAAAAACATATGGCGGCGGTGAACCCGCACACGCAATATGCCCTGCTCGCCAGCCCGACGTTTACCGGCACGCCTTCCGTGCCGGACACCCATACCGGCAACTATGGCCAGCAAATCGCTAATACAAAATTTGTTCGTGACCTGGTCAATAACACCGTGCTGAACGCGGGCAGCGTCATCCCTGTTGGCGTACCGGTTCCCTGGCCTTCCGCCACGCCGCCGGCAGGCTGGCTGAAAGTGAACGGTGCCGCTTTCGATAAAACCGCCTACCCGATGCTGGCCGCCGCTTACCCTTCCGGCGTATTGCCTGATTTACGCGGTGAATTTATTCGCGGCTGGGATGATGCGCGGGGAATTGATCCGGCGCGTGCAGTCTTGAGCTGGCAAAAGGGCACCATTAACACCAACGACCCTTCATTCGGTTCCGTCAATGTCGCCAGTCCCATTCACGCAACTAATGACTTAACCACAGCCAAAGCAGATTTCGGCCTGGATGGTGTCGTAAAAAGCGATTATGCCAATGTTCTGAACGCTAATTTTGTCACACCCAATGCAGCCATTGATATGGATGCGAACGGCTTCGGCGGCGGCTATGGCAGTACGCGCCCGCGCAACGTAGCATTTAACTACATCGTGAGGGCTGCATAATGACGAAGGCAATACTGAACACAAACCTGCTGGCCACCGAAGCGGGCGACATCGTGGTGTATAATTTTGCGGCCAGCACCCGCGAATTCCTCTCGCGCACGGTTGAGTACCTCGCCGCAGGCGTCGGCATTCCGGCGAACGCCTGCACCGACGCGCCACCGGCGGAAAAAGCAGGTTTTGTGATGTGTCGCAACAGCGATAATAGCGGCTGGCAGCCGGTTGCCGATCACCGCAATGAAACGGTTTACGACACGGCAAGCGGCCTGCCGATGCACATTACGGCACCGGGCGATTACCCGCCAAACACCACGCGGGAGAAGCCTGCAAGCGAGTTTGATACCTGGGACGGCAGCGGGTGGGTGCTGGATGACCTCGCGCAAAAAAGCGCGCAGCACGCGGCGGCAGAAAACGAGAAAGCACAGCGCCTGCGTGAAGCGAAAGAGCACATCAACCTGTGGCAGACGCAGTTGCAGCTCGGTATGCTCAGCGATAGCGATAAAAAGTCGCTGATTGACTGGATGAATTATATTCAGGCGTTGCAGGCCATCGACCCGGCCAACGCGCCAGACCTTGCCTGGCCCGCGCAACCAGCGCAATAACGCTCCGCCATCAACGGGCTGCGGCCCGTTTTTTGTTATTTTCCCTGCGTCCCTGGCCTTCCTTCTCCGCTCATGAGTCAGCAGGTGTATTGATATTTGTAATGACAAAAGATGTGCAAAATGGGGAGTATTAACTTGCGCATTGACGACGAACTGAAAGCCCGCTCTTTCGCTGCGCTGGAGAAAATCGGCATCACACCGTCCGAAGCGCTTCATCGCACACTTGAATATATTGCTGAAAATGAACGCCTGCCGTTTAAGCAGGCATTATTAAGCGATAAAGTTGCCGGGCTGGTTGAAATTGCCAGCGCGCGTCTTCATTACCACCGCGTTTATTAAGCAGACGCGCGCCATTCACTTCATATCTATAAAACACGCTTTTATCACCGCTGATTTTATAAAAACTCTCACTATAAAACACATATTCATCGCTGCTGATGATATAAAACCGGGCCAGACATTCCCCTCCTTTCTATAAAATACATATCCATAACTATCACATCTCTAAAAACCGCCACGTCATTCACAGCCTTTCTATAAACAACGATTTTTATTCGCAACGCTGTTGTACCAGATCCCGCCCAACTCCGATGTATAGCGCGCTGCCGGTGCGCCCTGGAGAATAGCCCTCACCCCAAAACCACGGAGTTAAACGGATGAGTGACTATCATCACGGCGTCCAGGTCGTCGAAATCAACGACGGCACGCGCGTCATTTCAACTGTCTCAACGGCCATTGTCGGCATGGTATGTACCGCCAGCGATGCAGACGCTGAGATGTTCCCCTTAAACGAACCGGTGTTGATCACCAGTGTTCAAACCGCCATCGGTAAAGCGGGCAAACAAGGCACGCTTGCTGCGTCCCTGCAAGCCATCGCGGACCAGGCAAAACCGGTTATTGTTGTCGTGCGTGTTGCCGAAGGCACTGGCGAGGATGCTCAGGCACAAACTATTTCGAATATTATCGGTACCACTGATGAAAACGGGAAATACACCGGCCTGAAAGCGCTGCTGACCGCAGAAGCCGTCACCGGCGTCAAACCGCGTATTCTCGGCGTACCGGGCCTCGACAGCCTCGAGGTCGCCACCGCTCTGGCGCCTGTTTGCCAGAAACTGCGCGCCTTCGGCTACGTCAGCGCCTGGGGATGCAAAACAATCTCTGACGCTATCAAATACCGCGAAAACTTCAGCCAGCGCGAACTGATGGTCATCTGGCCTGATTTCCTCGCCTGGGACACCGTCGCCAACGCGTCGCAAACCGCACACGCCACCGCTCGCGCGCTGGGCCTGCGTGCCAAAATCGACCAGGAACAAGGCTGGCATAAAACCCTGTCTAACGTTGGCGTCAACGGCGTCACCGGCATCACCACCCCGGTTTTCTGGGACTTACAGGAATCCGGCACCGACGCCGATCTGCTCAACGAAGCAGGCATCACGACGCTGATTCGCAAAGATGGCTTCCGCTTCTGGGGCAACCGTACCTGTGCTGATGACCCGCTGTTCCTGTTTGAAAACTACACCCGCACCGCGCAGGTTATCGCCGATACCATGGCCGACGCGCATATGTGGGCGGTCGACAAACCGATCACCGCGACGCTTATCCGCGACATTATTGATGGCATCAATGCGAAGTTCCGCGAGCTGAAAACCAACGGTTACATCGTGGATGCAACCTGCTGGTTCGACGAGGAAGCCAACGACGCCGCAACCCTGAAAGCCGGGAAACTGTATATCGACTACGACTATACGCCGGTGCCGCCACTGGAAAACCTGACCTTACGCCAGCGCATCACCGACAAGTATCTGGCGAATCTGGTCTCCTCGGTCAACAGCAATTAAGGAGCCTGATAAATGGCAATGCCACGAAAACTTAAATATATGAATGTGTTCCTCAATGGCTACAGCTATCAGGGGATCGCCAAATCCATCACGCTGCCGAAACTGNCATGAACGGCGTCGCGCCCATCGATATGGGCCTTGACGACGACGCGCTGGCGATGGAGTGGTCGCTGGGCGGCTTCCCGGATGCCGCCATCTGGGAACTGTACGGCGCAACCAGCGCTGACGCTGTCCCCATCCGCTTTGCTGGCTCTTACCAGCGCGATGACACCGGCGAAATCGTCGCCGTCGAAGTGGTCATGCGTGGCCGCCAGAAAGAGATCGACACCGGCGAAAACAAACCGGGCGAAGACACCGAAGCCAAAATCTCCGTCGTTTGTACCTACTTCAAACTGACGATGGACGGCAAGGAACTGGTGGAAATCGATACCGTCAATATGATTGAAAAAATCAATGGTACCGACCGCCTCGAACAACACCGCCGCAACATCGGCCTGTAACGCCCAACCCGGCCACTCACCTGGCCGGGCCTTCTCAGAACCCGGAGTAACACATGATTGCAACTGACAACGTCATCACCCTGGAAAGCCCCATCAAACGCGGCGAGCAGGTGATTAGCACCCTGAGCCTGATGAAACCCAACGCCGGAACGCTGCGCGGCGTGAGCCTGGCGGCGGTGGCAAATGCCGAAGTGGACGCGCTAATTAAAGTGCTGCCGCGCATCACCTCCCCGTCGCTGACGGAGCAGGAAGTCGCCGCGCTGGAACTGCCGGATATGATCGCGCTGGCAGGCAAGGTGGTTGGTTTTTTGTCGCCGACTTCGGCGCAGTAAGCTTCCCGGCCAGCCTGTCGGTTGATGACCTGATGGCGGATGTCGCGGTGATTTTCCACTGGCCGCCGTCTGAACTTTACCCCCTGAGTCTGAGCGAACTCATCACCTGGCGCGAAAAAGCGCTACAGCGAAGCGGAAACACTTATGAGTAACAGCGTAAATATTGATGAATTGCTCACAGCTGTTGATCAGGCGACGCGACCGTTTCGAACCCTTCAGGCGGCGAATGTTTCGCTGTCTGACGGGATCAAAGAGACGGAAAAAACCCTGCGCGGCCTCTACAGCCAGGTCGCGCAAATCGACAGCTTTACCAAAGCACAGCACGCCCTGAGCGATGTCAGCGAGCAGCTTAAAGCGGCGAAAACGCACACCCGCTCGCTGGCAAATGAGATGCGCAACGCCGACGCGCCAACGCGGGCACAGGCAAACGCGCTGGCGCGCGCGCGTGAAAGCGTGAGCAAACTGACGCAGCAGCACGACGCCCTGCGCCAGTCGGTGAAAAACCAGCGCCAGAGCCTCAGCCAGGCGGGCATCAGCACGCGCGCCCCGGCCACGGCGAGAAACCGCCTGCAAAGCCGTATCAGCGAGAGCAGCGCGCAGCTCACCGGGCAGCGCGAGGCGTTACGCCTGGAAAACCGCCAGGCACGAGTCGCGAAAATCCAGCAAACGAAAGAATCGGTCGTGGCGCTGGGCGAAAAAGTCTCTGCGGTCGGCAATTTCAGCATGTCGATTGCCAGAAGCGGCGTCGATTTAGGCAAAAAACTGCTCGGCCCCGGCTATGAGCAGTCGCTGAAAAACGACGCGCCGGTCAGCGCAGCACCCGCGGGGAGCGCCTCCACCGCTGTTGCCAGCGTTTCGACCAGCGGCGTCAGCGCGCAGGCCGGGAACCTCGGCAGCGACCTGGCCGCGCTGCAAGCGGCTTACCAGTCGCTCAGCGTCGACCTCTTCAGCCAGCAGGAGTCATCCCTGCGCAAACTTGTGCAAATCGCCACAGAATATCTCGGCAAAGTGCAGCAATGGGTGCAAAACAACCAGGGCCTGGTGCAAACCTTCGGGCTTATCGCCACGGTCGTCACCGTTGTGGCTGGCGCGATTGGCACCGTTGCTGGCGTCATTGCGCCCGTCTTCACCGGCATCAGCACGCTTATCACCCTGGTCACAACATTTGGCGGCGTGTTTACCACCGTTGGCGGCGCGATCGTGGGAGTAATAGGCGGATTAACCCTGCCGATTGTCGCGGCGGTCGCGGGTTTTGCGGCGGCGGCAGTGGCTATTTACGCCCTGTGGGAGCCGATAAAAGCGTTTTTCGCAGGCGTTGTGGAAGGGATAAACATCGCTTTTGCACCGATTGCGGAACTTTTCGCGCCTTTCCAGCCGGTTTTTGACAGCATCGGGCAGGCGTTAAGCCGGGTAAAAGAGTTCTTCATCGGGCTGATTGGCCCTATCACTTATACCCAGGAAACGCTGGCAACCTGCGGGGAAGCCGGGAAATTTTTCGGCCAGGTATTGGCGACCGCACTGATGGCGCCGCTTAAAGGCCTGCAACTGCTGCGCGATGGCGTCAGTTGGGTGCTGGAAAAACTTGGCATCATTAATAAGCAATCCGCTATCGATTTGCCAAAACCGCAGGTGGAACCGGGCGCAGGCGGCGCGATGTTTGGCGCGATTTCACCGGGCAATATCCAGAACTACCAGGCGGTGAAACCGGCGTCCGGCGGCTCGTACGTTGACCAGAGCAAAACGGACATCAACATTACGCTGCAAGGCGATGTCACGCCGGGCAGCGACAACAGCCGCCATCTCCAGGCGCTGCTGGAGCAGCACGAGACCCAACGGCGTAATAACGCGCTCTCCCAATTCAACTCAGTCGGAGGTTTTGCATCATGATGCTGGCGCTGGGATTTTTTATTTTTCAGCAACGCACGCTGCCGTATCAGACCCTGAATCGCACCACCGGGTTTAACTGGCAGTCGAATAACCGCGTGGGAAAACGCGCGGCGTATCAATATCTCGGCCCCGGCGACAGCACGATTGATATCGCGGGTGAATTATACCCGGAGCTGACCGGCGGCCAGATATCGCTGGAAGTGGTCCGTGCGATGGCCGATCGCGGTATCCCGTGGCCGCTGATTGACGGCACCGGGAAAATTTACGGTATGTATATCATCAACAGCGTGACTGAAAACGGTGCCCAGTTCTACAGCAACGGCGCGCCGCGCAAAATCAGCTTCACGCTGAAACTGACGCAGATGGACCTGTTGCAATCCTCGGCCTATAACAAAGCAATCAACAAGGGCCGCGATTTGCTGGAAAAAGCGCAGAATATGCTGGGGATAAGCGCATGATCGACACACTGGTTAATCAGCTGGCGCCGCCAGACTCGCCTCTGGCCCCGGCGTATATGCTGAAAATTGCTGACAAAGATATCACCGGCACTATCGCGTCGCGCCTGATTAGCATGACGGTGACGGACAAGCGCGGCCTGGAGGCGGATGACCTGACGCTGACGCTGGACGATAGCGACGGGCTTATCAAGTTGCCGCATCGCAATGCCACTATCCACGTTTATCTCGGCTACGCGGGGCAAGCGCTGACTGATCTTGGCGAGTTCAATATCGACCAGATCAGCCATCAGGGCGCGCCGGATACGGTGACGGTTGTCGGGCGTAGCGCGGATTTCAGCGGGACGCTCAACGTTGAGCAGGAGGTTTCCTGGCATGATACGACGCTTGGCAATATCGTTCGGACTATTGCGGCGCGTAATAAACTCAAAACCCACATCGATGAGTCGCTGGCGCAGATAAAGATTGCGCATATCGACCAGACGCTGGAGTCCGATGCCAGTTTCCTGCACCGTCTGGCGGTGCAAAACGGCGGCGGGCTGGCGATTAAGCGAGGCATTTTGTGGTTTATGAGGCCGGGGAGCGGCACAGGCATCGATGGTCAGCCGCTCTCGGTGGTGATAATTGCGCGCCGCGATGGCGACAAACACAGTTTCAATATTGCCGATCGCATCAGTTACACCGGCGTGGTTGCCCGCTGGCAGGATACGAAGCAGCCGAAAAAGCAGACGCAGCAGGTGCAGTTGCAGCGAAAACCTGCGCAGCAAGCGAACGGCGAGCCGGCGAAGTCCAACGCGCCCGCGTATGTCGAAGGTAATAAGGAGAATGTCTACGTGATCTCGACTATTTTTCCAGGCCTTGAGGAGGCGAAGAACGCGGCGGAGGGGGTGTGGAAAGATATTCAGGCCAGGGCGGCGACGTTTAGCCTCACTCTGGCGCAGGGGCGCACGGACATCACGCCGGAAACGCCAATCTTCGTGTCAGGTTTCAAAACGGAGATCAGTCAGACGCCATGGGTGCTGACGAAGGTGACGCACACGATTAATAACAGCGGTTTTGTCAGCAAGCTGGATATGGAGATCAAAATCTATGAAGGGCAATATGATGTGCAACAAAGTTAGCAAATACATTTTAAAGTTTGCATTTGCAAGTTTTGCGTCTATTATTGCTATGAATATCAGCAGGGAGAAACGACCATGATGCACTGCCCAGTATGCCAGGAAGCAGCCCACGCGCGCTCCAGCCGCTACCTGAGTACCGAAACCAAAGAGCGCTATCACCAGTGCCAGAATATTAATTGTGGCTGCACATTTGTCACGCATGAGTCGCTGGCACGCTACATTGTTCGCCCGCCCGCCCCGGAAACCGCCGCGACGCAAACCGCGCGCTAATCCAGGCCAGAACAGCGAAGCATGATGACCGGGACGCAGAATCCGGCGATAAATACCCGAAGCATTCACTTCGGGAACAGATAACCGGGGCGTGACTCCGGTAACAGATAATCGGGGCGTATAGCTCCGGGAGTGATAAACCGGGCGCAGAACCCGGAAATGACCCGCCGGGGAGTGGTGCTGGTGCAAATACCCGGCCTGTAACGCCGGAACCGATAAACCTGGTTTATAAACCAGGCCCAGCTAACCAGCTAACCAGCTAACCAGCTAACCAGCTAACCAGCTAACCAGCTAACCAGCATTATTAAATCTGAAGCCTGCGCAAGCAGGCTTTTTTTTGCTGCACCAAAGTGCGATAAAACTTTTTTATCCCCGATGCGTGCGATCCTCTGTCGCCAAACCGCCGCCACCGACAATAAAAAAGGGGCTGGCAAATCGCCAACCCCTTGTTTTACACTAATTTTTCGGATGTCGCCCACGCGATCCTTAGTTAAGACGCTCTTTAATACGAGCAGACTTACCGGTACGTTCACGCAGGTAGTACAGTTTAGCTTTACGAACAGCACCACGACGTTTAACAGAAATACTGTCAACTACCGGAGAGTGAGTCTGGAAGACACGCTCAACGCCTTCGCCGTTGGAAATCTTACGAACAGTGAATGCAGAGTGCAGACCGCGGTTACGAATAGCGATAACCACGCCCTCGAATGCCTGCAGACGTTTTTTGGAACCTTCAACAACCCATACTTTCACTTCCACGGTATCGCCCGGACGGAAGGAAGGTACGTCCTGCTTCATCTGCTCTTGTTCAAGTTGCTTAATAATGTTGCTCATAATTTAATCTCTTATCCTGGGTAAACTGATATTTGGACAGCGTTTAAGCCATCCCATCATGTATATGTTGCTGTTGCGCGTGTTCACTTTTGAACTCCGCCAGCAACCTTGCTTGCTCTTCAGTCAGAGCCAGGTTTTCCAGAAGTTCAGGTCTTCTAAGCCAGGTGCGGCCCAGCGACTGCTTCAAACGCCAGCGACGTATCTCGGCATGGTTCCCCGACAGTAATACCGGCGGTACTTCCATCCCTTCTAACACTTCAGGTCGGGTATAGTGCGGACAGTCCAGCAATCCATCGGCAAAAGAATCTTCTGTTGCCGAAGCTTCATGTCCCAGAACCCCCGGAATAAACCGGGAAACGGAGTCAATCAGCGCCATTGCCGGTAACTCACCACCACTGAGAACGTAATCGCCGATAGACCATTCTTCGTCAATCTCGGTCTGAATCACGCGCTCATCTATCCCTTCGTAGCGGCCACACACCAGAATCAGTTTCTGATTAGTAGCCAGCTCGCTTACGCCCGCTTGATCAAGCTTGCGCCCCTGAGGCGACAGATAAATCACTTTAGCGCCTTCACCCGCCGCGGCTTTTGCTGTATGAATCGCATCCCGCAAGGGTTGCACCATCATTAACATCCCCGGTCCGCCGCCGTAAGGACGATCGTCCACGGTACGGTGCCGGTCATGCGCGAAGTCACGAGGACTCCAGCTCTGGATGCTCAGCAGGCCATTCTTTACTGCCCGGCCAGTTACCCCGTAGTCGGTAATCGCGCGGAACATTTCAGGAAACAGGCTAATTATGCCAATCCACATAGCGCCGTCTTTTACCGTATATCCGGAGGTTTAAAAACCAGGATCCCAATCTACTTCAATAGTTTGAGTAGTGAGATCGACTTTCTTGATAACCTGCCCATCGAGGAACGGAACCAACCGCTCCTTGATACCAAATGCATCTTTCAGGTTTGCCTTAATGACGAGAACGTCATTCGACCCGGTTTCCATCATATCGGTGACTTTACCAAGGTTATAACCTTCAGTGGTCACTACCTGGCAACCAATAAGGTCTTTCCAGTAATAGTCACCCTCTTCCAGTTCCGGCAACTGCGCCGAATCTACGATAATTTCGCAATTTGTCAGTAGATTCGCGGCATCGCGATCGTCAACACCTTTCAGTTTGATGACGATATCCTGATTGTGGTAGCGCCAGCTTTCCAGCTCGATGCTCTGCCACTGACCCGCCTTCTGGATAAACCAGGGCTGATAGTCAAAAATGCTTTCGGCGTCTTCGGTGGAGGAAAACACTCTGAGCCAACCACGGATACCGTAGGAAGAACCCAGCTTGCCGACAACTATTGGCTCAACAGGGATCTGTGCGGCTTGTTGCTTGCTCATCATGACCACCGTGACAGATTAAGCTGCTTTTTTTGCTTCTTTGATCAGCGCGGAAACGCGATCGGAAACGGTAGCGCCCTGGCCAACCCAGTGCTCGATGCGATCCAGATCCAGGCGAGTGCCTTCTTCTTTCTCGGAAGCCAGCGGGTTGAAGAAACCAACGCGCTCAATGAAACGACCGTTGCGTGCATTACGGCTGTCAGTAACAACAACCTGGTAGAACGGACGCTTTTTAGCGCCGTGACGTGCTAAACGAATAGTTACCATAACATCCTCTTGTGTGAATAAAACAACCGGGCCCCATCGAGGAACGGAGCCCGGTGTCATATTAAAAGCCCGAAAATTTTACTCATTTTCTGCTAAAAAGCAATCGACAGTTACGCAACTGTGAGAAGTGAGGCCATTGGCGGGTGCGAAAACACCGGAGCTTATGCTCCGGCGTCAAAAAGGCAAATAAGACGGCCCGATATTATCTGCCGGGGAAACCTGGCGGCATCATTCCCTTCATCCCGCGCATCATCTTCGCCATACCGCCCTTCTTCATCTTCTTCATCATGCGCTGCATGTCGTCGAACTGCTTCAGCAAACGGTTAACATCCTGCACCTGCAACCCGCATCCTGCAGCGATACGGCGCTTACGGGAACCTTTGATAATTTCCGGTTTGGCGCGCTCTTTCAGCGTCATGGAGTTAATAATCGCTTCCATCCGCACCAACACCTTGTCGTCCATCTGGGATTTGACGTTATCCGGGATCTGCCCCATACCGGGCAATTTCCCCATCAGGCTCGCCATACCGCCCATATTTTTCATCTGGCGCAGCTGCTCAAGGAAGTCGGTCAGATCGAAGCCATCACCCTTTTTCAGTTTGGTCGCCAGCTTTTCAGCCTGCGCGCGGTCAACTTTGCTTTCGATATCTTCGATAAGCGACAGCACATCGCCCATACCAAGAATACGTGATGCAATACGATCCGGATGGAAAGGCTCCAGCGCTTCTGTCTTCTCGCCAACGCCGAGGAATTTAATCGGTTTGCCGGTAATATGGCGAATGGAGAGCGCCGCACCGCCACGGGCGTCGCCATCGACTTTGGTCAGCACCACGCCGGTCAGCGGCAGCGCTTCATTGAATGCCTTCGCAGTATTTGCCGCATCCTGACCGGTCATCGCGTCAACCACAAACAGCGTTTCCACCGGATTAATCGCGGCGTGAACCTGCTTTATCTCGTCCATCATCGCTTCATCAACGTGCAGACGACCGGCGGTATCCACCAGCAGCACGTCATAGAACTTCAGCTTCGCCTCTTTCAGCGCCGCATTCACGATATCGACCGGTTTTTGCGCCACATCTGACGGGAAGAAATCCACTTCAACCTGCTGCGCCAGCGTCTCCAGCTGTTTGATCGCCGCCGGGCGATACACGTCAGCGGAAACCACCATCACTTTTTTCTTGTGCTTTTCGCGCAGGAACTTACCCAGCTTACCGACGCTGGTGGTTTTACCCGCACCTTGCAGGCCAGCCATCAGCACAACGGCGGGCGGCTGCGCAGCCAGATTCAGACTCTGGTTTTCTTCGCCCATCGCCGCAACCAGCTCGTTACGCACGATTTTGACGAACTCCTGACCCGGCGTCAGGCTCTTATTGACTTCATGACCCACCGCTTTTTCTTTTACGCGGTTGATAAAATCACGCACCACCGGCAGCGCAACATCAGCCTCCAGCAGCGCCATACGCACTTCGCGCAGGGTCTCTTTAATATTGTCTTCAGTGAGGCGTCCACGGCCGCTGATATTGCGCAGCGTCCGCGACAAACGGTCGGTTAAATTATCAAACATTGTCTCTCGCCTGAGGTAATACGTTTGGCCACCTGGGCGGCGCAAAAAGAAATTTTCTGCAGTATAACATGAAGACATTGCTCCTGTATGTGATGCAACGGTTGGAGGCAGGGTCACGTAACGTTATACTGCCTTTCTTTCTTCCTCCGTCAACTGCCGACAATCTATATGCCTGTTTTCGCACTGATCGCTCTTGTTGCCTATTCAATCAGCATTGCGCTGATCGTCCCTGGCTTGCTGCAAAAAAATAGCGGCTGGCGCAGGATGGCCATTCTTTCAGCGGTGATTGCGCTGATTTTCCATGGCTTCGGCTTAAAAGAGCGGATTTTCCCTGATGATGGCGGGCAAAATCTCAGCCTGCTGAATGTCGGATCGCTGGTTAGCCTGATGATCTGCACGGTAATGACTATCGTCGCCTCGAAGAATCGCGGCTGGCTGCTGCTCCCCATCGTTTATACGTTCGCGCTTATCAATCTCGCCTTTGCCATTTTCGTGCCCAATGAGTACATCACGCATCTGGAAGCCACGCCCGGCATGATGGTGCATATTGGGCTGTCGCTCTTCTCTTATGCCACACTGATTATTGCAGCGATGTATGCCCTGCAGCTGGCCTGGATCGATTATCAGCTCAAAAACAAACGCCTGGCATTCAGTAGCGAAATGCCGCCGCTGATGGTTATCGAGCGCAAAATGTTCCACATTACTCAGGTGGGCGTGGTGCTGCTGACGCTGACGCTCTGTACTGGCCTCTTCTATATGAAGAACCTGTTCAGTATGGAGAATATCGACAAGGCGGTGCTTTCCATCCTTGCATGGTTTGTTTATATCGTCCTGCTGTGGGGCCACTACCATGAAGGCTGGCGCGGGCGCCGGGTCGTCTGGTTTAACGTCGCAGGCGCGGGAATCTTAACGCTGGCCTATTTTGGCAGCCGCGTTCTGCAACAGTTTGTGAGCTAAAACAAAGGAGTCCCTTCTGGAACACATCTCCACCACAACGCTGATCGTCACCCTGATCATCATGGTGGTGGTTTCGGCGTATTTTTCCGGTTCCGAAACCGGGATGATGACGCTCAACCGCTATCGTCTTCGCCATCTGGCGAAGCAGGGCAACCGGGCCGCACGGCGCGTCGAAAAGCTGCTGCGAAAACCTGACCGCCTGATAAGCCTGGTGCTGATTGGCAACAACCTTGTCAATATCCTCGCATCATCGATTGCGACGATCGTCGGGATGCGCCTGTATGGCAATGCGGGCGTGGCCATCGCCACCGGCGTGCTGACCTTCGTGGTGCTGGTGTTTGCCGAAGTGCTGCCCAAAACCGTCGCCGCCCTCTATCCGGAAAAAGTCGCCTTCCCGAGCAGTTTTCTGTTAGCGCCCCTGCAGATTGCCATGATGCCGCTGGTGTGGCTGCTCAATAGTGTGACGCGCCTGCTAATGCGCATGATGGGGATCAAAGCGGATGTAGTGATTAGCAGCGCGCTGAGCAAAGATGAGCTGCGTACCATTGTTCATGAATCACGCTCGCAAATATCCCGGCGCAATCAGGACATGCTGCTTTCCGTGCTGGATCTTGAAAAGGTCAGCGTTGACGACATTATGGTGCCGCGCAACGATATCGTCGGTATTGATATCAATGATGACTGGAAGGCGATCGTTCGCCAGCTCACCCACTCTCCGCACGGGCGAATCGTGCTCTATCGCGACTCGCTGGATGACGCCATCAGCATGCTGCGCGTGCGGGAAGCCTACCGCCTGATGACGGAGAAAAATGAGTTCACCAAAGAGGTGATGCTGCGCGCGGCGGACGAAATTTACTATATCCCGGAAGGCACGCCGCTGAGCGTGCAGCTGGTGAAATTTCAGCGTAATAAAAAGAAAGTCGGTCTGGTTGTGGATGAATACGGCGATATCCAGGGGCTGGTCACCGTTGAGGATATTCTTGAGGAGATCGTCGGGGATTTCACCACCTCAATGTCTCCGGCGCTGGCAGATGAAGCAACGCCGCAGAATGATGGTTCGGTCATTATTGACGGCAGCGCCAGCGTGCGGGAACTGAATAAAGCGTTCAACTGGCGGCTTCCGGAAGACGAAGCGCGCACGGTCAACGGTATGCTGCTGGAAGCACTGGAGGAGATCCCGGCAACCGGCACGCGCGTGCGTATCGGGCATTACGATATCGATATTCTCGACGTGCAGGAGAATATGATTAAGCAAGTCAGAGTGATACCGGTCAAAACGCTGCGCGAGAGCGTGGCAGAATAAAGAAACCCTCTCGGGTGGAGAGGGTTTCGGCTGAAGATTACGCCTTCGCTTTCGCTACCGTCACCATCGCTGCGCGAATGGTGCGGCCGTTGAGGGTGTAACCTTTTTGCATCACGCCCAGCACCTTGCCGGCTTCAACGTCTTCAGACTCGACCATCGCAATAGCCTGATGTACGTTTGGATCCAGCGGCACGTTGGTTTGCGCAATCACTTCGACGCCGAATTTTTTCACCACATCCAGCATGGATTTCAGCGTCAGTTCGATGCCTTCAAGCATTGCGGCCATATCAGCGTTCTCTTTATCAGCGACTTCCAGCGCGCGATCGAGGCTATCGATCACCGGCAGCAGTTCGTTGACAAATTTTTCCAGCGCAAATTTATGCGCCTTTTCAATATCCTGCTCAGTACGGCGGCGCAGATTTTCCATTTCCGCTTTAATGCGTAAAACGGTTTCGCGCTCGCGATTTTGCGCTTCGGCTAACTGCGTTTCAAGATTCGCAATTTTCTCATCGCGCGGATCCACCTGCTCAGCAGAATCGTCAGACTCAACAACGGCCTCAACTTCGTCATGCTGTTCCGTGATATTTTCTTCCGGGACTTGCCCGTCAGGCGTTTTCTGTTCTTTACTACTCATGAATTTCTCCGCGTTTTTTTGCATTCATCTCGCTAACCTGCATTATTATGGGGATCAGTTTCGTGGATTCAAGGGAGCGAGACAGATTGTCACCATTCATTCGCACAAGGACCACCAGAAAATGACTCATCATTTCAAGTGTATTGGTATTGTCGGGCATCCACGGCACCCCACCGCGCTGACCACACATGAAATGCTCTATCGCTGGCTGTGCGCCAAAGGTTATGAGGTCATTGTTGAGCAACAGATTGCCCAGGAATTACAACTCAAAAATGTGAAGACGGGCACACTCGCGGAAATCGGTCAGTATGCCGATCTTGCGGTGGTCGTCGGCGGCGACGGCAATATGCTCGGAGCGGCACGTACGCTGGCGCGCTATGACATCAACGTTATTGGCATCAACCGCGGCAATCTCGGCTTTCTTACCGACCTTGACCCGGATAATGCGCAGCAGCAGCTGGCCGACGTGCTGGAAGGTCACTTTATTGCTGAAAAACGCTTTTTACTGGAAGTGCAGGTGTGCCAGCAGAACTGCCAGAAACGGATAAGCACAGCGATTAACGAGGTGGTGCTGCATCCTGGCAAAGTGGCGCATATGATTGAATTCGAAGTCTATATCGATGAAATTTTTGCTTTCTCGCAGCGCTCAGACGGGCTGATTATCTCTACCCCGACCGGCTCGACCGCCTATTCGCTCTCCGCCGGTGGGCCGATTTTAACCCCCTCGCTGGATGCCATCACGCTGGTGCCGATGTTCCCGCACACGCTCTCGGCGCGCCCGCTGGTGATTAACAGCAGCAGCACCATCCGCCTGCGTTTCTCCCATCGCCGTAGCGATCTGGAAGTGAGCTGCGACAGCCAAATCGCGCTACCGATTCAGGAAGGTGAAGATGTGCTTATCCGCCGCTGCGACTATCATCTCATTCTTATCCATCCAAAAGATTACAGCTATTTCAATACGTTAAGCTCGAAGCTCGGCTGGTCGAAAAAATTGTTCTAAAAATCAACATACAGGGCTTTACTGTATATAAAACCAGTTTATACTGTACGAAAACACAGTAATAAACCATTCATCCTTCAGGCAGTACTCGCGTTAATAAAGCGCACACCTGAAGCATGTCGGACAGCGTTTTCATACAGGAAAGCAACCATGCTGGCACAACTGACCATCAGTAATTTCGCTATCGTTCGTGAGCTTGAGATTGATTTTCACAGCGGGATGACGGCTATTACCGGCGAAACCGGGGCGGGTAAATCCATTGCCATTGACGCGCTCGGGCTGTGCCTGGGCGGTCGGGCTGAAGCTGACATGGTGCGTGCCGGTGCGCCTCGCGCCGATCTGTGCGCCCGCTTCTCCTTAAAAGATACCCCTGCGGCCCTGCGCTGGCTGGAAGAGAACCAGCTGGAAGACGGGCGTGAGTGTTTACTTCGCCGGGTGATTAGCAGCGACGGGCGTTCCCGTGGGTTTATCAATGGTACAGCGGTGCCGCTTTCCCAACTGCGTGAACTGGGTCAGTTGCTCATTCAGATCCACGGCCAGCATGCGCATCAATTGCTGACAAAACCCGAACATCAAAAAACGCTTCTGGATGGCTATGCGGGTGAGTACGCACTTACTCAGCAAATGGCTGAACACTATCGTACCTGGCACCAGAGCTGCCGCGCGCTGGCGCAGCATCAGCAACAAAGCCAGGAGCGCGCTGCCCGCGCGGAGCTGCTGCACTATCAGTTAAAAGAGCTGAACGAATTTAATCCGCAGCCGGGCGAATTCGAACAAATCGATGAAGAGTATAAGCGCCTGGCTAACAGCGGGCAGCTGCTCTCAACCAGTCAGCAGGCGCTGAATGTCCTGGCTGATGGCGAAGAGGTGAATCTGCAAAGCCAGCTGTATACCGCGCGCCAGATGCTGGGCGAACTGGCAGGGATGGATCCGCGCCTTTCCGGCGTACTTGATATGCTGGAAGAAGCCGCTATCCAGATAAGCGAAGCCAGCGACGAGCTGCGCCACTACTGTGACCGCCTGGATCTGGACCCAAATCGATTGTTTGAGCTGGAACAGCGTATTTCCCGCCAGATATCGCTGGCACGTAAACACCATATCAGCCCGGAAGAGCTTCCGCAGTTCCACCAGTCCCTGCTTGACGAACAACAGCTGCTCGACGACCAGGCGGACTCCCAGGAAACGCTGGCGCTGGCCGTTGAAAAGCATCATCAACAGGCGCTGGAAAGCGCACAGAAGCTGCATGCTCAGCGCGCAAAATATGCGCAGGAGCTTAGCCAGCTAATCACCGAAAGTATGCATGCGCTCTCTATGCCGCACGGTGTATTCCATATTGACGTCGCTTTTGACGCGCACTCTTTAACCGCTGATGGCGCAGATCGCATCGAATTTCGCGTGACCACAAACCCAGGCCAGCCGCTTCAAGCCATTGCTAAAGTCGCTTCCGGCGGCGAACTGTCGCGTATTGCGCTGGCAATCCAGGTGATCACCGCACGTAAAATGGAAACCCCGGCACTGATTTTCGACGAAGTAGACGTCGGCATCAGCGGGCCGACGGCCGCTGTGGTTGGCAAACTGCTGCGCCAGCTGGGTGAATCTACGCAGGTAATGTGCGTCACCCATTTACCGCAAGTGGCAGGCTGTGGGCATCATCACTTCTTTGTCAGCAAAGAAACTGACGGCGCGATGACCGAAACCCATATGCAACCGCTGGATAAAAAGGCGCGTTTGCAGGAACTGGCGCGTCTTCTCGGCGGCAGCGAAGTGACGCGTAATGCGCTGGCGAATGCTAAAGAGCTGCTGGCAGCGTAAACTTTTTGGCAATCACAGGGTCTGAATTCCCGACAAAAACGTAAACAGACCAGGCCGCAAAGGTTTTAAACTGGCGAAAGGTCTATTATTATCGGCATATTACATATGAGCCACGTACTGTTCAGGCCCGAAAAGGAATCAAATCACTATGCGCTGTAAAATGCTGACTGCTGCCGCAGCGGTTCTTCTGATGTTGACCGCTGGTTGCTCTACCGTGGAACGCGTGGTTTACCGTCCTGATATCAATCAGGGGAACTACCTGACGCCAACCGATGTTTCTAAAATCCGCGTGGGTATGACGCAACAGCAGGTTGCTTATGCACTCGGTACGCCGATGATGACCGACCCGTTTGGCAGCAATACCTGGTTCTACGTGTTCCGTCAGCAGCCAGGCCATGAAAACCCTACGCAGCAAACGCTGACGCTGACCTTCAACAGCAGCGGTGTGCTGACCAATATTGATAACAAGCCTGCGCTGAACAAATAATCCGTTCATTAAGCCGCTACCGCCGGTAAAAGTGGCTTAAGACTGACAACAAAAAAGGTGCTCTTCGGCACCTTTTTTACGTCTGAATAGACTGTGTTATCAACGCGACGTTTTCACGCGTACAGACTATCAACGGCACAACAGCGCTTTTTTGTGCGAAACAGCTTCTTCGCTTTCGCGCCCTGCACAGCGGTGTGGCAACTAATCTGTTTTATCAGTTATCACATTCTCTGACTTCGCAGCAAAACCACACTCAGCCAGCATGATAAGCAAAACGCTACTTCTTCGCGTTTGCCGACTTCTCCGCACGCTGGCGGCGCAACTCTTTCGGGTCAGCAATCAGCGGCCGGTAAATCTCAACTCTGTCGCCATCGCGCAGCACATCATGCAGTTTCGCCGGGCGGCTATAAATCCCTACTTTGTTAACCTTGAGATCGATATCATCGCGTAATTCAAGCAGGCCAGAGGCGCGAATCGCCTCTTCGAGCGTCGCCCCCTCATTCAGCATTACCGTAAGCAAATACTGTTTTTCTGGTAGCGCATAGGCAACTTGCACTGCAATCTTACCCGACACGATAAACCTCTTTCGCACGAAGGGTAAAAGCCTGCACCATATTGGAGGCCAACTCTTTAAAAATGCGGCCAAAGGCAAGCTCAATCAGCTTATTGGTAAATTCAAAATCAAGCTGGAACTCAATACGGCACGCATCGCTACTGAGCGGCGTGAATTTCCATCCGCCGATAAGCGACTTAAACGGGCCATCGACCAGGTGCATCATAATGCTTTGGTTAGACGTCAGGGTGTTACGGGTGGTAAACGTTTTGCTGATCCCGGCTTTGGAAACATCCACCGCTGCGGTCATCTGCGTCGGCCCGGACTCCAGAACCCGGCTACCGGTACAGCCAGGCAGAAACTGCGGATAGGATTTTACATCGTTCACTAACTGATACATCTGTTCTGCGCTATAAGGCACCAGCGCAGTACGGCTAATCTGAGGCATTAGGGTTTTCCATGTTCACACATTCACCAAATAATACCATCTCCCCTGGCGGAAAGGAAAACGCAAAGCCTGAACTCATGCTAAGATAACGCGTTAAACCTCACAGGATGCAATGAGGTAAGTTTCAGATAACAGATTACCGGATGGCTTCACGACACTTATGACGAAGAAAAAAGCACATAAACCAGGTTCAGCCACCATTGCGCTGAATAAGCGCGCGCGCCACGAATACTTTATCGAAGAAGAGTTTGAGGCCGGGCTGGCACTGCAGGGCTGGGAAGTGAAATCCCTGCGCGCGGGCAAAGCAAATATTGGCGACAGCTATGTGATCCTTAAAGAGGGCGAAGCTTATCTGTTCGGCGCGAATTTCACGCCCCTGTCAGTTGCCTCCAGCCATTATGTCTGCGATCCGACGCGTACCCGCAAACTGCTGCTTAACCAGCGCGAGCTGGATTCACTGTATGGCCGCGTCAACCGCGAAGGTTACACCGTCGTCGCGCTCTCCCTGTACTGGAAAAACGCCTGGTGCAAAGTAAAAATTGGCGTGGCGAAAGGGAAGAAACAGCACGACAAACGTTCGGATCTGAAAGAGCGCGAATGGCAGCTCGATAAAGCCCGCATTATGAAAAACGCAGGCCGTTAAGGTTCGCGCCGCCCTCTCACACCGGGAGAGGGCATAAGCTTCCCGTTACCTTTCCCGCAGCGCCTCATTGAGTTTATTCAGCGGTTTTATCAGATAATCCATCACCGACTTCTGCCCGGTTTTGATCTCAACGTTGGCAATCATCCCTGGCATTATGGGGAACGATTGACCGTTACGGTTTTTCAGTTCAGCACTCTGCGTGCGCACATACACCCGGTAATAGAACTGGTCGCGGCGTACCTCATCCTGCAAGGTATCCGGTGACACCACTTCTACCTCGCCTTTTAAATCGCCGTAAATCGACGAATCATAAGCGGTCAGTTTCACAGTAGCGGGCAATCCAGGGCGAATATAGGCAATGTCGCGCGGGTTGATGCGGGTTTCCACCAGCAACTGATCCTCAAGCGGCACAATCTCCATCAGCTTGCCGCCAGGTTGTAATACCCCGCCGACGGTGGTGACCTGGATATCTTTCACGATACCGCGCACCGGCGAATAGAGCGTCGCGCGATCGAGCTGATCCTCTTTCCCGGCCATCACCTGCAACTGCGCATCAAGATCGGCATTATTTTTCACCTGCTCTTCGCGGGCGCGCACCGCAAACTGGTTTCGCGCCTCGTCGATTTTACCTTGCAGCTCCGCCGCCTGGCGCTGCAAACGGATCACTTCGACATCACTCGCTGCGCCTTTCGCCACCAGCGGCTGCGTCATACGAAGCTCAGACATCACCAGACGGTAGGATTTTTGCAGGTTCGCCACGGTTTCATTCAGGTTGCGACGCCGCGACTCATAGAGCTGGCGCTCGCGCGCGACCAGGTCCGGTTCGCGCAGAGATTCCGCGCTAAACTGCAACGGCTCGCCGGTCAGCTCAGAACGTAAGCGCTCACTGGAAGCGCGCAGCGCACGCACCCGGGCAGCCGCTTCGCCGTAATTCGACTGAAAACGTTTCGGGTCCAGGCGCGCCAGCATCTGCCCACGCTCAACAATATCCCCCTCTTTGACCATCAGCGCGCTGACTATCCCGCCATCAAGACTTTCAATCACCTGCGCATGGGTCGAAGGCGTGATTTTGCCGGTGCCGACCGTGACTTCATCGAGTATCGCCCAGGCCGACCAGAGCACAAACACCACCAGGCCAAGCAGCGTCAGCCAGATGACCGAGGAGTAAAAGCGCCCCTGGCGCGCTAAATCATCCTGCATTGAGAGTTGACTCATTTCACATCCTCAGGCGACAGACGCCACATTACTGTTACGCGCCGCCTGAGTAAGCAGCGTATCGCGCGGACCATCGGCGACGATTTTGCCGTTTTCCATCACCACAATTCTGTCCACCAGATTGAGCAATGCCGGGCGGTGCGTCACCAGCACTAACGTGCGCCCGGTCAGCCATTGAGAAAGCTGGCGAATAACCCAGGCTTCGAGCTGCTCGTCCATCGAGGCGGTAGGCTCATCCAGCAGCACAATTTGTGGATTACGCACAATCAGGCGGCTTAGCAACACCATCTGCCGCTGCCCACCGGACAGCCCGCGCCCGCCTTCGTTTATCAGGCGATCCAGACTGGCAGCATCTTGTTGCACGAGGTTAATCGCCCCGCTGATACGCAGCGCCTGAATCAGCTCCGCCTCGGTTGCGTGCGGATGACCGAGCATCAGGTTCTGGCGCAGGGTGCCGAAAAAGAGGCGTGAATCCTGAGACAAATAGCCGATTTGCCGCCGCACATCGTCAGGATCGATATGTGACATATCAACACCATCAATAATAATTTTGCCTTTACTGGCCTGCGCCTGGCCGGAGAGCAGCTTCAGCAGCGTGGATTTCCCCGCGCCGGTTTTGCCCAGGATAGCGACACGTTCACCGGGTTTTATTTCCAGTTCGCTGATATTCAACGCCTGATCGCCTTTTTCCGGATCGTAGCTGTACTGCACTTGCTGCGCCTGAAAGTGCCCTGCCAGTACCGGGCAATGGGCCATCTTTTTGTCGGCTTCTTTATCAAGCGGCTTTTTCAGCAGTTCATTAAGCCCAGTCATGGCGGATTTCGCATGCTGCCAGCGGGAAAAGACCATCGTCAGCTGCATCAACGGCGCGATGGTGCGCGAGGAGAGCAAGCTACAGGCCACCAGCGTACCGGTGGTGATGGCGCTGTCCAGCACCAGGAAGGTGCCAAACACCAGCATCCCGGCGTAGGTGACCTGCTGCACTGTCGATGCCCAGCCGCTGAGACGCGCGCCCCAGACACGCTGCTTCATACCAATGTTCGCGCCGACCGCGTGCGTGTGCTCCCACTGGCGCTGAAAATAGGGCTCCGCTTGCAGCGCCTTGATGTCTTCCACCCCTTCGATGGACTCCACCAGCACCGCGTTGCGAATCGCGCTTTCACGCATGCCCTCTTTCGCCAGTCGCGCCATCGGCCACTGCACCAGCAAACCCGGGATCACGATAAGCGGAATGGCAATCAACGGGATAATCACCAGCGGGCCGCCGACCAGCGCCATGATGCCGAGAAACAGCAACACGAAAGGAATATCCATCGCGGCGCCGACGGTCGTGGAGGTTAACAGTTCACGCACCTGATCGATTTCACGCAACTGGGAGATAAACGATCCGGTGGATTTGGGGCGCGCATCGTTTTTAATCGCCATCGCGCGGGCGAAAAAGAGCGAGGAGACTTTCAGATCGATATGCTTACCCATAATGTCCGACACATGGGTACGCGCCAGGCGGATAAAGTACTCCAGCCCTGCCGCCAGCAGTACGCCGAAAAACAGCACCCACAATGTGGGGAAAGATTGTGCCGGAATGACCCGGTCATACACCTGCATAGAGAAAAGAATGCCCGCCAGCGCCAGCACGTTACCGACCACGGACGCCATCGCTATTTCGGTCAGCTTGCGACCGCTATGGCGAAAATGCTTCCAGAACCAGTGCGCTTCCCAGGGGCGGGTAAAATCATCAATGCGTGAATCACGGCCACGGGCCGCAATGCCGAGCATCACCACCTCTGGCTGCACGCGCGTGAGCAGCGTTTCCAGCGCCTCTTCGCGCACCAAATCACCACCGTTATCGAGCCAGTAGGTGACGGTGCCGTCGGCATCCAGTGATTCCAGCAGTATCAGTTCGCCGCTCTCAAGCTGCACAATGGCCGGCAGGTTTTGCGCGCTCCAGCGCATGTTGGCCAGTGGCACACTGCGCACCTGTAGACCCATTAAACCGCTGAGTCGCTCCAGTTTTGCGCTCTGCGCCAGCGACTCAAACCAGCGCATTTGTTGGCGCACGGCAGGCGCATCCGCTGGCAGGCCAAAACGCCCCGCCGCGCGCACCATTACATTAATCCAGCTTTCGGTATCAGCCTGTTGCATTACTACTCCTGCATCGTTTACGCCTACAGCGTGGGCAAGTCATCGCCCACGGTACGACTGCGTTCAATACCCAGCATATCCAGCAAGTTGTCTGCCGCCGCGGCATAGCGTACGGCCGCATCCCAGGCATCGTAACGGGCGGTTATCGATGCGCTGTCTGCCTGGAAAACATCCTGTTCGATGCTAAGAAGATCGTTAAGGCTGCGTTTACCCAGCCGGTATTCGTCACGATAGACTCCTCTGGCGCGCCCGGCGCTGACCGCCTGCGCTTCACCTGCCCGCTGGCGCTGCTGCGCACCCGTCAAATCGGCCCATGCCGTGGCCGCACGTTGATTGATATCCAGCTTGTTGGCTTCAACCTGCGCCTGTGCGCTGGCTCTGTCGCCTTCGGCTGCATCAACACGCGCACTGACCGCCCCGCCCTGATAGAGCGGCGCATCCACCACCAGCTGCACCTGATCATCCCAGTAGCTGCTCTGATCGTTTTCGTAGCGTGTCCGCCCCGCCTGCACTGAGAGCGTTGGCCAGTGCTGCGCCTGCGCCTGACGGATGCGTTGCTCTGCCGCCAGCTGCTTTGCCTGCGCGCTGCGCACCAGGTTATTGCTTTCGTAAGGCAGCGCATCCAGCGTGATTTTCTGTCTCATCAAATCTTCCGGCAGATCCGGTAGCGTGTCTGACACCACGCCAGTCAGCACGCTGAGCGCGGCCTGGGCGGAGTGCATCTGCGCTTCGAACTGGGCAAGCGAAGCATTCATCCCGGCTATACGCGACTGCGCCTGCAGGCCATCCGACTGGGAGCTAAGTCCGGCATCGGCGCGCAGGTCCGCCATCTCCGAGACGCTATTTAGCGAGTTGATATTAGCGCGCGCAGCCTGAGCCAGCGTCTGGTAACGTTTAACCTGTAAATAGGCCTGCAGCGTTTGCATCCCGACATCGTTCAGCGCGGTGTAAAGCTCATAGCGCCAGGCATCGGAAAGATTGTGCTGCTCGTCAATGCTGCCGCCGGTTTTGCCAAAGTCATAAAGCAACTGCTTTAACGTGACGCCGCCGGAGCCGTTATTGTTTAACGATCCGGCGGAATCAGTACGGTGCGAACGCCCGAGGTTCCCTTGCAGAGAAACCTGCGGAAACCAGGCGCTCTGCGCTTCGTCAAGGTTGGCTTTGCCGACGCGAATTTGCGCCGCTGCCTGGGCGATTTTTGGGTTGCGGGCAAAGGCGCGCAATATCGCTTCTTTAATCGTCAGCTGTGCCTGTAGCTGTTCGCTGGGCGCTGCCTGCCAGCGATACTCTGCTTTCTCGCTGGCGGCAGCCACTGCGTATGTAACGGGCATCACCAATAACAACGCACATACCACTTTTTTCATGTGTCCACCTTTGGATTGCCCGTCTGCCTCCTCCCTGAGGCGTGCTCCTTATTAAACAAGGTTGACGTGCAGGCCGTGCTGGATAAGCACATCGGCCAGCGTGTCGTTCTGCCCGCTGTTGTGGTAGACGTCAAACTGCACGCCATTCACTTCGCGCTGACCGGTGACAGACCAGATGTCGGTGCTGCCTTGCTTGAGGTTGACCTGATCGCCGCTGCCCCCTTTGATAAGCAGGTCATCTTCTGGCCGGTCGGTGATGGAGAGCGCACTTTTCACATCCAGCGTGACGCTGTTGGTGCCCGACTGCCCCAGATCGATAATCTCGATGTTGTGTACCTGGCTTGCTTTATCTATCAGGTTCAGCACCAGGTTCACGCCATCAAGCACCAGCGTATCGGTACCTGCCCCGCCATCAATGTTGGTAAAGCCGAGCGTTGACAGATGGACTGTGTCGTTGCCCGCGCTGCCCTGCACACTCTCCCCGCTTTGCTGCGTACCATCTGCAAGGTTGATACTCAGCCCGCCGATGGTGTAAGCCGCATCGGTGGTTTCTGTGCTTTGCGTGGTGTTCCCGTTCGTCGCTGCCGCCGTATGTGTGGTGTCTGAGCTGTCTGAACCTTCCGACGCACTGGCTGCCAGCACCGAGAAGCTCTCCGCTTCTGCCGACATCATTGTCGCCGTTGCTGGTGGGTTCGTGTTCGGGTTGCTGCCGTTCAGCCCCACGTTCAGGTAGGCAAGGTTGCCTGCCGTGTCGGCGGCATAGAGGTTAATCACCGTGCTCAGAGAGAGGATCTTCGCCAAATCAAGACCAACCGTGAGATCCGCCGACCATTTGCCGTCCGCGCCGACAATCGCCGTCGCTCCGGCCAGGTTCAGCAAGTTAAGGTGGACGATAGAACCCTGTTCAAGGTTGGTCGAGGAACCACTGATGGTCAGTTTTGCCGAGCCCAGCAGCCCGGTCAGCACGCCGCCGATAATGCTCAGCAAGTTAGTGATAGGCGTGGTGCTGAGCGTTGGCTGCGCGAATTTCACCAGCACATCGGTGGAGGTGGCGGTGGTGTTACCCACCTGGTCGGTGACGGAGACGCCAATTTTTGTCGAACCGGTGGTCAGACCCTGCAACAGATTTTTATCCAGTGCTGCCGTCCAGTTACCGTTGGCATCGACCGTCGCGTTAATCTGCGTGCCGCCGACGGTTACAACGACTTTCGCACCGCTGATCACGCCACCGATTTTGCCGCCAATAATCTGCCCGTTAAGCGCTTCGCTAATGTTCAGATAACCATCGTTACCAAACAGCGAAGTCAGGGAAACCGTCGGCAGGTTATGGGTAATCACCGGGACGGAGCTGGTGATGTTGGCCACGTTACCGGCGGCGTTTTTCACCGCCACGGTGATGGCCTGCGTACCGTCCGCCAGCGCCGCGAGATCCGCCGGTTGTAACGCCAGGCTCCAGCCGCCGTTAGCGCCAATGGTGGTGGTGTAATTTTTCCCGCCAAGCGAAACCGTCAGCAACGAACCGGCAGCGTTCTGGCTGGTGCCGGAGATGGTTTGCACGCTGGCAATATCCGCCAGGTTTAAGCCGCCATCACCAAATAGTGAAGTGATAAGCACTGACGGCGCCGCCTGGATCGCCACGCTGGCGTTTTGCGAAATATTGGCGACGTTACCCGCAACATCCGTCGCGCTCGCCGAAACTTGCAGGATGTTAGTGCCATCCTGCAAACCTTGCAGAGAAAGCGCCGGGATGGCAATCTGCCACGCTCCGTTCGCGCCGACCGTGGTGTTGAAAGAGAGCGCCCCGACTTTGACCACAATTTGCGTACCGACCGCCAGATTGCTGCTGGTACCGGAGAGAATTGGATTAGTTAACAGATCATTAAGATCGAGGATGCCGTTGCCAAACAGGGTGTTAAAGCCAATGGACGGCACCGCCTGCACAATCGCGTTCACCACTTTGTTGCCGCTGACCACGTTGCCCACCGCATCCGTGACCGATGCCGTCACGCTCAGCGCGCCATCCGCAATCTGCCCCAGCGTTCCCGCTGAGAGCGGCAGCGACCAGCTACCGTTGACGATATCCGCCTGGTAGGTTTGCGTACCAATGGTTACCGAAACCTTACCGGAAGTCAGGCCGGTGACGGTGCCGGTGATGGTTTGTGCCGCCAGCGCTTCGGCGTGGTTGAGATAACCATCGTTACCGAACAGCGAGGTGATCGCCACGGTCGGCAGGTTTTTCAGGCCGATAGTAACCGCTGCCCCCGCGCTGGTGCTGGTGTTACCGTCCGGGGTGGTGATGGTAACTTGCGGCGTAAAGGTACCGTCGACAAGCGTCGCCAGCAGCGCAGGCGTCAGGCCGATAGTAAAGGTGCCATCTGCTGCCACCACGCCGTTGAACACTTTGCCGCCGAGCGACACCTGCACCGTCGAGCCCAGCGGCGCATTCGTCGTCACGCCGGTGATGGTCTGGCTGACCAGCGACTCCGCAAGGTTCAGTAAGCCATCGCCAAAGGCCACCACATTACTGACGACAGGCGCCAGCAAATCGACTTTGATCGAACCGGTCTGCGTCGCCACGTTACCGTACTGATCGGTTGCGGTGATCGTCACCGATTCACTGCCGCTGCCCAGGCCTTGCAGCAGGGCTTTTACCGCATCCGGCAGATTGACCGACCAACGCCCGGTATTGTCCACGTTCGTGGTAAAGGCCGTCGCATTACCAATCTGAATAGTCAGCGTGCGCCCGGCAAGGTTAGTTGCCGTGCCGCTCAGCAGTGCGTTCGCCAGTTCCGGGATGCTCAGTACGCCATCGCCAAACAGCGGATCGAGCGAGATAAGCGGCAGGTTATGGCTGACGACGTTAAAACTGGCGTTCGAGTTTACGACGTTGCCGTATTTATCCGTTACTGCAATGCCAACGTTTACTGAACCATCCGGCAGAGTACCGAGTACGGCACCCGGCAAGCTGGCCGTCCAGTTACCTAATGCATCCACCGTCGCCCGGATTGCCTGCCCGCCAAAGTTCACAATCACCGACGTTACATCGGCGGCGTTGCTGACCGTCCCGGAAATAGTCTGGTTGAGCGTACTTTCGACCAGGTTGACGACGTTATCCCCGGCGACCAGCACATCACCGATGACCGGCAGGTTACTGAGCGCAACCCCGACATCTATCGTTTTATAGGTGGTGTTACCGTTGGCATCCACCACGTCAACGCGCAGTTGCAGGGTATTGGTGACCAGCCCGGCCCAGATAGAAGGCGGCAGCGAGAAGGAGTAAGACCCGTCTGCGCCAATCGCCAGATCGTTAATGGTGAAGTTTGCGCCGATAACGGTGAGCGAGACTTTCGCGCCACGGTAATCACCGCTGACATGCCCGGTGAGCACCTGCGTGACCAGCGACTCCGCCACGTTGAGGATGCCATCGTTAAAGACCTGATCGATAACGACCCCAAGTCCTTTATTCAGCGCTACATTGAGCGACACGCTGTTGGTCGAGACGTTACCGGCGGCGTCCGTCGAGGAGATACTGATAACCTGCGGGCCATCAACCAGCGTTGACAGATCCAACTGCGGGAATTTGTAGCTCCACCGGCCATTGGCATCCACGGTACCGGTCCAGGAGAGCGGCCCAATGTTGATGGTAAACGTGTTGCCTGGCTCCCCTTGCCCTTGCACCAGTAAGCCATCCACCGCGCTGACGGTAGTCAGCACAGCGGGCAGGCTCAGGGTATCGACCTGCAACAGCGGATCGGAAGCATCAACGGTAATATTTTCTGACGCATTGCTCTGATTACCCGCCGCATCGCGGATGGTGGCGGTGATGGTGTAGTTACTGTTACCGAGCGCCGCCATATCCGTTTGCGGCACCGTGACCGACCAGGCCCCGCCCGCCTGTACCAGCGCGTAGTAGGTTTTACCGTTCAGTTCGACGCTCACCTGGCTGCCGATGGCATCCGAGGTGCCGCTGATAGTCTGCGCGGTGCCTTTTTCCGCACCGTTTACCAGATTGTCGTTGGTAAATTGATTAAGGGTCAGGCTCGGCGCGGTGGTGTCCACCACCACCGTTTGCGAGGCGCTGACGCCAGGCGCTGCCTCGACGGTAAAGGTGTATTGACCATCCGGCAGAGCAGCAAGCGGAATATCAACAGACCAGCTGCCATCTGCGTTGACGGTCGCCGTGCCGATGACCGTGCTGCCATTAAGAATGGTGAGCGTGGAACCGTTGAGGTTATAAGCATGACCGGTCAGGCGCAGGTTGCCATCGGTAAACTCGCCGCTGTTGACGTAGTTATCTGTGGCGACGAGATCCATGTTCACCGATTGCGGCGCCGGCGTCAGATCAACGGTCAAACTGCCGGCATTGCTGGCGGTACCGGTGTTGCCCGCCCGATCTTCGCCGGTCACAGTAATCGGCCCGCTTTGCAGTGATGCCAGCTGACCCGGCGTTAGTTGCAAAGACCAGGAACCGTCTGCCTGCACCGTGGTGGTATACGGCGTGCCGCCATTAAAACTGACGCGAATGGTATCGCCAGCCTGCAAATTCGTCGACGTCCCGGAAATGGTCTGGTTGGTGAGACTTTCTGCGTAGCTCAGGGTGTTATCGTTGGCAAACGGTATGGTCACGCTGACGGTCGGCGCATCCAGCAATAGCGTGACCGGCGTGCTCGCGGTATTGATGTTCCCCGCACCGTCCTGCACCGTCACCACAATGCTTTGCTGCCCGCGCGCGCTGATGCTTGCCCAGTCGCTGTCGCTCATCGCAAGCGTCCACTGCGTACCGTTCACCGTGGCATCAAACGTTTTATCACCAATGGTAACTTTCACGGTTGCGCCATCGACATAACCCGACGAGAAGGTGCCTCTTAGCTCGGTGCCGTTTGCCGCTTCACTGATGCCCACGACGCCATCGCCAAACACCGGCGAGGTAATGGTCACCGCAGGCGGCGTGAGCGCCACCACATACTCTTGCGTGCTGGTCTCGCTGTTACCGTACTGATCTTCGGCATAAATGGTGATTTCATGCTTACCTGGCGTGAGAGATTGCAATGTTCCGGCCGGAAGCGTTACCGACCAGTTACCGCCAGCATCAACGTTCGCCGTGTAGGTGGTACCGTCGATATCAATTTTCACCGTCACATACTGGCTCGCCCCTGTTACCCCGGTCGTCCCGCTGAGCGTGACTTCGTTGGCGGCCTCGATACTGCTGACGATACCATCGCCAAACGGGTTCGTTACCGTCGGTGTTGGCAGGCTGGTGTGCACGTCGATATCCGGCGTGGTCGCCGGGTCGGAAGTGGCGGTATTGCCCGCACGGTCAGTCACCGTCACGCTAAAGTCAACGGTGGAGTTATCCGCCAGCGCAGCCAAATCCCCTTTTGGCACAGTGACCGTCCAGTCGCCGTTTTCCGCCACCGTGCCGGTATAGGTCTGCGTACCCAGCGTCACCGTGACCGTCTGCCCGCTGCCGCGTACCCCGGTGTTACCGGTTAGCAACTGATCGCTTTGAGTTTCGGTAAAGTTAATCACTCCGTCGCCAAACGGCGTATTCACATTCGCCTGTGGAAGCGTGTGGGTGATGACTTCAACGCTGCTGGTGCCGGTGACCTGGTTTCCGGCGGTATCGGTAACCGTCACTTTAACTGGCAACACGCCGTCCGGCAGCGCCTGCAAGGTGGCGCTGTCGAGCGCTAACGACCAGCTACCGTCCGGGTTCACCGTTGCGGCGACAGCCGTACCGTTATTAAGACTGACCACGACGGAACCAATCTGCCCGGCTGGCAAGCCGGTCTGCCCGCCGATGGTTTGTGTGCTGGCGGCTTCGTCCACGCTCAGAATACCGTCGCCAAACGGCGTCGAGAGCTGCGGTACCGGCAGCGGATCGGTGCTGACCGTGATGGTGGTATCCCCGGAGACCGTGGTGTTACCCGCGCGGTCAGTTACAGAGACGCTAACCGTGTGCGAACCGTCGGTGATAGCGTTGAGCTGCCCAGGGGTTAAGGAGACCGTCCAGTTACCGTTCACATCAACGACACCGGTAAATTCCTGAGAATTATCCAGCGTGATTTTGACCGTTTGCCCCGGTCCTGCCTGGCCGGTGGAACCGGTCAACTGCGCCCCGGCATTCGCCTCGGCCTGGTTTAAGGTGTTATCCGTACCAAACAGCGGTTCGGTCAGCGCTGCGACCGGCGGCGTGAGCACCAGATCCAGCCCGCCGTTCGCATCAGCCGGGTTCCCCCACGCATCCTGTGCGGTCACGGTTACGTTAAACTGCCCGCTGGTGGTCAGCGCGCCAGGAGGGATATCAACCGACCAGCTGTTGCCGCTCACGGTGCCGGTATATTTGTCACCGTTGATGTCCACAGTGACCACTGAGCCATTGGCCAGCCCGTTGGCGGTACCGGTGAGCGTCGTGCCCGCTGCGGCTTCTGCGCTGCTAACGATATTGTCGCCAAACATTGGGTTAAGCGTAAGCGTCGGGCCGTTGCTGGTTTTTACATTAATATCCAGCGTCTGTTCGTTGCTGTTACCTTGCGCATCGGTCGTACTGAGCGTGATTTGCGAGCTACCTTGCGGCAAGTCTTGCAAATCGGCAGACGGAATGGTCATCGTCCATTCGCCATTCTCATCAGCCACCGCCGTTATCGTGTTGCCGTTAATCTCCAGCACGATGGTGGCGCCGGCCTGCGCCGTACCGCTGAGCTGTTGATCGACTGCCGCTTCGCCGATGTTGACCCGCGAGTCGTTAAGGAACGAATCGGCAAGATCGACGACAAGCGTCGGGGCGCTGGTGTCCACCGTCACATTATGCGTGGCGCTGGCCGGGTTTTGCGCCGCATCGCTGGCGGTTGCGGTGACTTCATACGGGGCGTTTGCTGGCGAATCCGCCAGAGCCTGTACGTCTTCGCGAGGAACGGTAATTTTCCAGTTACCGCTCGAATCAACGCTGGCTGTGTAGGTCTTGTTATTAAACAGCACCGTCACTACCACGCCCGAGGCAAGACGCAGCGATGAACCGCTAATTTCCAGCGCCTGGTTATGCTCTATCGCATTGATAACATCATCCTGCGCGATAGTGTTGATGTTGAGCGTTGGCTGAGAACCCTGCTGGGCAACAAAGGTGACGTTATGCAAACCGGTTGCCGGGTTTCCGGCCACATCGCTTACACTGACTGAAATCGTCTGCGAACCATCCGGCACTGCGGCAAGTTCGGTCGCAGGAATATCAACGCTCCAGCTGCCACCCGCACCAACGGTCGCGGTGTAATTTTTACCGTTTAAGGTCACGGTGACCTGCTGCCCGCTCTCAACGTTGGTGGTTGTGCCGCTCACCGTCAGCGGGGCATTCGCTTCCTGGGCGTTGACAAAATCATCGCCGGAAATCTTGTCCACCTGAATTTGCGGGGCATTGGCCGCAGATGCATCAAGCGTAAAGCTGGTGGTCTGGGTGGTGCTGTTACCTGCCGCGTCGGTAACGGTCACTTTTACCGCAACCGGGCCATCCGGCACGCCCGCCAGCGCACCGGATGGCATCGTAATGCTCCAGCTACCGTCGGGCTGGATCAGGGCGTCATAGTTCTGCCCATTCACCAGCACAGTGATGGTCTGCGGCGAATTCGCATCATAAGTACCGGTCCCGGAAATCGTCAGCGCCGTTGATACTTCTGCCGTATTGATAATGTTATCTGCGGTGACCGAATCGATGGTGAAGGTCGGCGCGGTGGTATCGACGGTCAACGGCGCGGAAGTGGTGCTCTGGTTGCCCGCCGCATCGCTCGCCGTTACGTTGACCGTATGACTGCCTTCACCGAGCGCGCCAAGTTGCGCAGGCGTCAGCGGTAATGTCCAGTTGCCGTTAGCATCCACGGTTGCGGTCAGGGTTGCGCCGTTGTCCAGCCTCACGGTAACGCTCTGCCCCGCTCCCTGCACGCCGGTATTACCGCTCAGGTTACCGCCTGCCGCCGCTTCCGCGGCGTTAATCACACCATCGCTAAAAGGTGCGTTAAGCGTTGGCGCCGGTAGCGTGTGGGTGATGATGGTAAAATCGTGCTCGCCGGTGACCGGCTTACCATCGACATCAATTGCCGAGACGGTAAGTGTTGCGGTGCCATCAGCGATGTTTGCCGCATCCTCGCGGGTCAGCGTCAGTTGCCAGAAACCGCCCGCGTTAACCGTGGTGGTGTATTGCACGCCGTTAAGGGTGATTGTTATCTGGCTGCCTTCCGGGATACGCGCCGAGGTACCGTTGATGATCAGGCCGTCGGCGATGTCCGCCGCGCTGATTTTGTCATCGGACTCTATCGGGTTAATGGCTATCGCGCTGGCGGTCGTATCGACCGTAAAGCTGTTGCTTACCGGCGCTGACACATTGCCTGCGCTGTCGGTCACGGTCACTGTTACCGAATACGTCCCATTGGCCAGTCCGGCAAGAACGCCCGGCTCGACCGGCACGCTCCAGCTGCCGTCTGCGCCTACCTCACCCGTTAAAGTGGTGCCATTAATTACCACCGAGACTGCCGCGCCTGGTTCTGCGGGCACGGTTTTACCGCTCAGGCTAAAGCCTGCGTTGAGTTCAGCAACGTCAACGATATTGTCGGCGGTGACCGGGTTCATCATCACATTCGGCGCGCTGGTATCGAGCGTTACGGTACGGATAGTCGTGGTGGTGTTGCCTGCGTCATCTGACGCTGTAACGGTGTAAGAGCTTGCTCCGTTTGGCAGCGCGCCCAGTACGCCAGCGCCCAGGGCAACGCTCCAGCTCCCGTTCGATACGGTCGCGTTGTAATTTTGCCCGTTGATGGTGACAACGACCGTGGTGGTGTCGGCTGAAGTCGTGCCGCTCAACGTTACGCCCGTGCTGACATTGTTGCCGTTCAGTACATCGTTGCCGTTAATCGGCGTGACGGAGAGTTCCGGCGGCGTTTTATCGACGCTAAAATTGATATCGTTGGTGGCGCTGTTTCCGGCGACGTCTTTGACAACTACGCTGATGGTATTGCCACCGTTGTTAAGCCCTTCCATTGCGCCCTGCGGTAGCGTGACCGACCAGTTGCCGTTGCTATCGACCGTGCCGGTGTACTGCTGGCCATCAAGGGTGGCAACCACGGTCTGTCCGGCCCCTTGCACACCGGTGCTGCCGGTGATGGTCTGGCTTTGGGTGGATTCCGCTTCGCTGACGATGCCGTCGCCAAAGGCAGGATTGACCGTTACGTTCGGCAGGGTCTGGATGGCGGAAGTAAAGTTGTGGCTATCCACCACGGTGTTGCCACCGCTAGTTGCCGTCGCCGTAATGGTGTGCGTGCCGTCATTCAACGCGCCCAAATCGGCAGGAGAAATCGTCGTCTGCCAGCTGCCGCCCGCCTGAATAGTGGCGGTGTAGGTTTTGCCATTTAACGAAATGGTCACTACCGTGCCTTCCGGCAGCCCCGCACTGTTACCCTGAACGGTTAATACATTTTGCGATTCGTCATAGTTAAGGTAATCATCACCCGACACAATGCTTATCGCCACCGCATCGGCGGTTTTATCCACCGCAAACCCGGACTCAATAGTTTGCGTCTGCCCGTACGCATCGGTAATGCTGACCGTCAGGCTCTGGCTACCGTCGCCCAGTTTTTGCAAATCTACGGCGGGCAGCGTGATCTGCCAGTTGCCCTGTACATCCGTCACGCCTTTATACGTAGTATTGCCAAGCGTAACCAGCACGATACTGCCCGCTTCTGCGTTCGAGGTACCGTGCAGGATTTGATCGACTTTGACTTCTGCCGCATCCAGCGTGTTGCCATCGGTAAGCGCCTGCACACCAATCTCCAGCGGTGTGGTTTTTACGCTGATCGTTTGGGTGACTTGTTGGCTGTTGCCCGCGGCGTCCGTGAGGGTCACGGTGAGCGGATAATTACCGGTTTGCAGCAATGCAAGATCGCCTGCGGGCAGAGCAAGCTGCCAGTTGCCGTCGCTGCCAACGGTGGTGGTGTAAGTTTTACCGTTTAGCGTCAGGGTGACGGTCTGCCCTTGTTCGCTGACGGTGCTGATGCCAACCAGCGTCTGGTCCTGGCCCAGCTCTGCCGCATTGAGTTTGCCGTCGCTGGTCAGCGGCAGCACAGTCAGCGCTGGCGGCACGGTATCAACGGTGACACTTTGCGTCACCGAGCCGCTGTTTCCGGAGGCATCGCTGGCGTTTACCGTCACGCTCAACAAACCATCCGGGATATTTTGCAAATCACCGGCCGGGATAGTCACGCTCCAGGTACCGTCGTTATCCACGGTCGTCTGGTAAGTTTTACCGCCAACCTGCACCGTCACTTTTTGCCCGATGCTGGTAAGGCCTGTGTTACCGCTCAGCACCTGGTCCTGGCTTTTTTCCGCCGCATTCAGATAACCGTCGCCAAACGGCGGGTTGATAACCGGCTCCGGCAGATGATGAACCTGCACGTTCACCGTGTGCTCATCCTGCGCCGTTTGGTTGCCATCGGTGACGGTTGCGGTGATGACGTTCGGCCCATCGGCCAGCGCCAGTAAATCTTCGGAAGGAATAAGCGCGCTCCAGCGACCGCCCGCATCTACCGTCGCGACGTAATTTTTACCATTCACCGTGACGATAACTTGCACGCCTTCGCCGGTGACGGTAGTGACACCACGGACTTCCAGCGAGCTCTGCGCTTCGTTGGCGTTGATGTAATCATCGGTGGAGAGAATCGCGATGGCGATGCCTGGCTGCGTGGTATCGACATCAATATCCACATTTTTCACCACGGTTTGACCATCGCTACCAACGACAGAAACCGTTAACGTGTTTGCTCCCTGGCCCAGCGACTGCAAATCACCAGCCGGAAGCACGACTTTCCACGTGCCATCGCCCAGCACTTCGGCGTGATAGGTCTTTCCGTTTAGCGTAATGGTGACAAGCTGGCCCGCCGCAACGTTGTAGGTCTGCCCGGAAAGGGTCTGGTTCACCAGCACTTCGGCGCTGTTAATAACGTTGTCGCTGGCGACCGGATCGATATTGATATCGGTTTGCGAGAAGTTAGTGCTGAAGGTTCTCTGTTCTTCGGTGATGTTACCGGCAGGGTCAACCGCGCGGTAAGTAATGGTGTACGTTTGCCCGTCCTGCAACAGGGCCATATCCGCAGCCGGAATGATGAGCTGCCAGTAGCCGTTCTCATTCGCCAGCGCAGTATAGGTTTTGTCATTGAGGGTGACGAATATCGTGCTGCCCGCTTCCTCTTTTTGCACATAACCACGGACAATTTTATCGGCATCGTGCTGTTCTTTATCAACAATATTGCCTGGCGCAAATTCGGTAAGTTCAAGCTCAGGCGGAATCGTTTTGAAGGTGATGCCGTAGTCTTTACTGACCGTGACGCCCTGGTTAGTGGTGATCGCAAAACGCATCACGTGCAGGCCCTGAGAGAAGCTTTGCAGCGTGTTGGGTTGAAGCCACATGCCCCAACTTCCGTCGCTATTTACCGTAGTGGTCCAGGTTTCACCATTATGTGTGATGGTGATGGTACTGCCCGCAAATTCAGCCTGCGTCGTACCGCTCAGAAGTTGGGCGGTGTCGCTTTCGGCTAGGTTGACGATGTTATCGGTCGCGAAGGAAGCAATGTTGAGTGCCGGTGTATCAGGCGTTTGCCCGCCGTTATCACCACCCCCGTTGTTTCCTCCACCATTGTTTCCACCGCCATTGTCGCTGCCGCCGTTATTGCCGCCATCATTATGATGCCCGCCCCCACCGCCACCGCCCGCTGCTGCTGCCACACCGGCAATGCCAGCCACAGCCGCGATGCCACCCAGCACACCTAAGGCAGAGATTCCACCCGTGCCCACCAGAGTACCCAGGGCCGCATCACTATATGCAGGAACAATGGTTTCAGCGGCGGCTGGCCCGGCTTCAGTAGCGTAAGGGAAGACCGCATGATGCGTTCCAAGCTGATCTTCAAAGATAAGCTCACTGTGCAGCCCGTCGCTATCAAGGGTAAAAAAGCTTTGGTAACGCACCGTTGTTCCATCTTTCATATGGACAATAAGATCATTACCTTCGCGCTCATAAAAATTAACAGAATCCGGGGAAGCGTTAATACGTACAATGCTGGTTTCAGTAAGATTAACGACGCGGTCAGCGCTCTTTGCGTATTCGATAACGACGTCACCTGTTTTTTGATTTATTACGTTAACTGATCCAGGAAGATGATTTTGCGGGGCCATATTTTACCTCGGAAACTAGTATAGTTTTAAACGCCGTACCAGCATTTATTTACGCGCAGAAAAAACCAGCCAGTAAAAAAACTGGCGATATTTGATAGCTGTGCTATAAGCGAACAATAAATTATATAAAGTGTTGTTTTAGTTGGTTTTCATAATTTTAATAATTAAATAAAAGCGCAGGGTTATCATGATATATATACAACGTTCTGTATTTAGGCAAATACCCACCTCACAATTTTTTATTAAACATAGCGATACAGAATATATTGAATAAATACTCCTCGCTGATTAAGCAATGCTTAAGATTATATATGCGCAGCTAATCTCACCTTCAACAATTATCTCTTTTTATTGTCGACTGTATGATATATTTAATGCAAATTAATAACCATTAAATAAGCATGGTTATAAAATTAAAATATTCCTGCGCGTAATTATCTCACCCCGGTAATAGCTGCGTATTTTTCCATCACCGGACCTGTAGCAAATGCGGTAGCGATATGGACTAGCGCGCTGCGTCATAAATCTGTTATACTCTTTTCAACACTTTTGGGGCTGATTCTGGATTCGACGGGATTCGCGAAACCCAAGGTGCATGCCGAGGTGCGGTAGGCCTCGTTAACAAACCGCAAAAAAATAGTCGCAAACGACGAAAACTACGCTTTAGCAGCTTAATAACCTGCTCAGAGCCCTCTCTCCCTAGCCTCCGCTCTTAGGACGGGGATCAAGAGAGGTCAAACCTAAAAGAGATCGCGTGGATGCCCTGCCTGGGGTTGAAGCGTTAAAACTAATCAGGCTAGTTTGTTAGTGGCGTGTCCGTCCGCAGCTGGCAAGCGAATGTAAAGACCGGACTAAGCATGTAGTACCGAGGATGTAGGAATTTCGGACGCGGGTTCAACTCCCGCCAGCTCCACCACTTTTTAGTTGTTTGAAGTATACTGAAGTCTACTAAGCCCGCATGGAGCCAGCCTTGCGGGCTTTTTTACGTCTACAGAAGTCTACTGAAATTTGCTAGAAGCCACTCCTTATGGCACCCTTTTTGGGACCCAACGCAAAGGGTCCCAAAATCGAGGGTCCTAAAAATGGCAAAGATCGCTAAGAAACTCACTGACACTGAAATCAAAAATACCAAGCCAGCAGAAAAGGAGATCAACCTTTTTGATGGTGACGGCCTGATGCTACGAATCGCTCCCCTATCAAAGGGTGGTAAGAAAAATTGGTATTTCAGGTATGCAGTGCCAGTAAGTAAGAAGCGAACAAAGATGAGCTTAGGAACCTACCCTCATCTCACACTTGCCAAAGCTCGGGCTTTACGTGATGAATACTTATCGTTGCTTGCAAATGGTATCGATCCGCAGATTCACAACAACGATAAAGCCAATGCCCTTAAGGATGCCACTGAGCACACGCTACAAGCGGTTGCTAGGAAATGGTTAGATGAAAAGGTTAAGACCTCTGGTATCTCTCCAGACCACGCAGAAGACATCTGGCGAAGCCTTGAACGAAATATTTTCCCCGGTTTAGGCAACGTTCCTATCAAAGAGATCCGTCCCAAGCTCTTAAAACAACACCTTGACCCCATAGAACAACGAGGCGTATTGGAAACCCTACGCCGTATCATTTCACGTTTAAATGAAATTTTCCGTTGGGCTGCGACAGAAGAACTTATTGAGTTTAATCCTGCTGATAACCTCGGTCAGCGATTCAGTAAGCCCAAGAAGCAAAATATGCCTGCTTTACCACCGAATGAACTCCCCCGGTTCATGCTCGCCATATCTAACGCTTCCATACGGCTCGAAACACGTCTTCTAATTGAGTGGCAGCTCCTTACGTGGGTTCGTCCGGGAGAAGCTGTCTGTGCTCGTTGGAGTGATATAGACGAAGAAAATCGGTTCTGGAATATCCCCGGTGAGTTTATGAAGATGAAGCGCCCTCACAAGATTCCGCTGAGCAAAGAAGCTATGCGCATCCTTGAGTCAATTAAACCGATCAGTGGTCATAGAGAGTGGGTTTTCCCAAGTATTAAGGCCCCCCTTAACCACATGCATGAACAAACAGCCAATGCTGCAATTATCCGTATGGGATTCGGTGGTGAACTGGTTGCTCACGGAATGCGCTCTATAGCAAGAACGGCCGCTGAAGAAAGTGGTAAATTCAGGACCGAGGTGCTTGAATCAGCCTTAGCTCATACTAAGAACAATGAAATCATAGCCGCTTACAATCGTGCTGAGTATCTTGCTGAAAGAACAGAGCTGATGCAGTGGTGGGGAAGCTATATTCAAGCCCAAAAGCATAACTCTATGATTTCTTAATAATAACGGGCTAAATTAAATAAGAGCAGAGTTTCTGCTCTTTATGATTGTTATCAAATGGCGAATATTTCATTCCATCCATTTTTAGTCTTAACGGGCCTTAAATATGAACCGACAAACTCCTCTATTTCGGACAGAAGAAGTTCAATTTGATGGGGAGATAATAAAGCTATAGTGTTTTTAATAAACTCTGATATATCCACAAAATTAAATGATTTATTTTTATACGTTAGAACACCGTCTTGATACCCGTTCAAAGTATTTATATCATCCGGCAGTCGACATATGAATATAATTGTTTTTTCCAGAGAGTCGGTATCAGCAAGGGACTGAATACTGTCGTCCAATCTTTTGTAATCGATTTTTTTAACAGTTATTTCATAGAGATTTAATATTACACCTTCATTTTCGAGCCATACATCAGCAGGTTTTTTCGAGGTAGTATTAGTTCCAAAAACACTTTCATCTCCGCCGATAACATCAATTGATGATTGGCTATATAGAGAAGACAATATTTTTGAAATAACAAACTGCGGTATTGTTCCAGACTCAGGATAATTAAGGGTGAAGCTAATTAACTTTGAAGCAACGATCTGATTTGAAAGGAAAGTTTCATTAAGAGTGTGAATAACTACTGAACCACATTCCTGTGAATAAGATAACAACCGGAAAAAGAAATAATTTACAATTTTTTGCCGAATAGTATCATCACCTTCGCTGCTAATGATTCTTAATAAATAAACTGCAGCGATAGCAGTTTTCTGAGGCCTTCTCCCTTTAGCCCAATTTTCGTCTAAAACATTATTATTTTTTGCTACATTTAATGGATCTGATTTTCCACAGGGTATTTTCATTTCCTGAAATGCGTAAAATATTCCATTTTCAAAGATAGATCGCGGATTACATTTGTAGAAATCATTCAAATAATCATAGCTATCATCAAGAAACTTGCCCGTTAAAGCCGTGGCAACAATTCCTCTGAACCCCATAGCCTTAACATAAATTAAATCTTGAGTGATAGATTTAAGCCTTTGGAAATCAGGTAAATCTTCAAAATCACTTTCGTTTAGTTGAGCTACAGTTGATAGTTGATCTAAAATGAACTGCTTAGCTTTATCATTTCTTGTTTGAACATTCATTTTTTATCCATAACGAAAAATTTGATTATTGTTTCACGGAGTTTTTTATTTTCAGATATTCTATAAACTTCCAACATTTTCTTTAATTCTAAAACGTCTAAGCGGCGCTCTTTATGCTCTACTTTGGATATATCAGCTTGAGTAAGATTAAGCGCGGTCGCTACCTCCAATTGAGATAGACCGAGGCGCTTACGTTCTTCAGCAAGTCTGTCTATTAACTCGCTATAAACCGGGCTGTGGATAGATTTTTTAGTATTCATAATCAATAAATTATGCTATAAAGGATAAAATATTCGAAATTCACATATTTTGAAGAGGTTTTATGAAGGCAGTATCTCTCTTTTGTGGTGCGGGTGGTATGGATGTTGGCGTCCAAAACGCAGGTTTTGAAATTGTTGCGGCTAATGAACTAGACCCCTACGCTTGCAAAACTTATAGAGAAAATCATAAAGAAACCATTCTATATGAAGGAGATATAGAAAAAAATCTTGATGCGATAGGCACACATAAAGGTATCGATTTAGTAATCGGAGGGCCACCGTGCCAAGGTTTTTCAGTTGCTGGTAGAATGGATCCGAATGATCCACGCTCAAAACTGGTGTTCTCATATTGTGACGTTATTGAACGAGTCATGCCTAAAGCTTTTATAATGGAAAATGTCAAAGCTTTAGGAGCATTAGAAAAATTCAAGGGGATTAGAGAAGAGATATTTAGAAGAATGTCAGCATTAGGATATACACTTTCAATGGTAATCCTTAACGCAAAAGATTTTGGTGTCCCTCAATCCAGAGAACGTGTTTTTATTATAGGTATATTTGGTAAAAATAAACAAATAACATACACTGACTTCGAACACAAAAAAGAGAAAGCCATATCTTTACGTGAAGCTATAATACATCTTGGCCCCGCAGGCAGTGAAAAAAACTCAAGAATTACCAAGGCGAAAATTACTCTTGCCGAAAAACCTGTGCTGAGAAAGTCTCCATATGCTGGTATGCTTTTTAATGGTCAGGGCAGACCTCTTAATCCTGATGCATGGTCAAGCACACTGCCTGCAAGTATGGGTGGAAACAGAACGCCCATAATTGATGAAGGGCATTTATATGACGATATGCCAAGCTGGGTTGAAGAACATCACAAGGCTTTAATGGAAGGTACAAAAAAAGCGGAATATGGAGATGCTCCCAAAAGATTAAGAAGATTAACGATTGATGAAGCAATCATACTACAAACATTCCCAGATGATTATATTTTCGTTGGTCCTCAATCAAAAGTATTCAGCCAAATAGGCAATGCGGTACCTTGTAAATTAGCTCAAATCGTTGCTGAAGTAGTCAAAAGCAAACTATCGAAAAAAACAAACCATCAAGAAAATGATAGTACGCATCAACTACCCTTAGAGATTATATAGCTTAGAGATGATAATATATAAAAGAGGCCTCACGCCTCTTTTATTTTATCTTTAACGTTCTATGTTTCAAATTTTGATCATCATCTTGTTGTATTGATTTTAATATTTCACTTTTCACTCTTGCTTTGAATTTTGATTTAAATCTATTTTCATTTTCAGCTAAATGAGATGGCTTTTTCTTTATTTCTTCTTTAACTATTTTTTCTTTATTCTTTGGCTGAATAACTGGTTTTTTAATACCCAAACGTTCTCTTATTTCTTCGATCTTAGTTGCTCTACTATTGAAACGGCTACCGCTCTTGAGTCTAAATTTATTTGTGGCTGCGTTGGCTGTTTCTGCATGATCAAGTATCCTACCAATAGAACCGCTGCTAAATTTAGAACTCCCACTATTGAAGCTACCTTGATTATAAGGCTTGATTGGTTCTTTATTGTATTGTTTTTTAATTCTGTTGAGTACTTGTGCAGCTTTTTGTGTTGTTCTTCTAACTTTTGGGCCTGTTGGTCTATTATATTTTTCGCTGAGTTTAAAGCGGTTGTTGTTGCCTCTAATGAGTTGTTCACTCTGGTTAGTGTCTGTTGTGTCTGGTTTAATGCCGTACTGACCGACTCCGATAATATCATCATTGATTCCGTCAGAGGTTCTACTGTCATCGAAATCTGATTCAATAAGTGATCGTCCAATACTATTTTCGTCATCTGTTTTTCTTGCTGCGAATCTTCTAACGAGTTCATCATCTCTATTTTTGTCATATTTCACCTTCGTTTTAATAGTGTTCCAGCTAAATTTTTCCCCAACTGTGAGCCTTTGAAATAAATATTTTTTTCATTATTTTTGATACAAAACGACACTCCGGCGACGTTGCCAGAGCTTGCAACGTTAAAGGCCGGCTCAATGCCTACAGCCTGCAGACGTTCTACGAACGTGGACAAATCAGGCTTATCGACTAAAGCCGCTTGTAGTGCTGTAAAGACACCCGTTTTAATTCCATGCACTTTTTGAGGTTCCGGCATCAGTATTTACTATCCGGTACTCTTCCGGTGTCAGATGGTTCAGGGATTCGTGTGGGCGCTCACAATTATATTCGTTCAG
>NZ_JBQPOM010000027.1:0-27349 GCF_052220145.1 Vagococcus sp. WN89Y
CGGGGAAATCTGGAAGCAGTGTTTATAACAAAACGCCCCCGACCATCAAGGCCGAGGGCGGTTAAGATGTCAAAAACCCGTTATCCGGTGAAACGCAGTACCGCTCCGCTTAAGTGAACGGTATTACGTACAACACGGGCTTTTTTATGCGTGGCGAAAAGATTGTCTTAATATACCATCCGGCATTTTATCAGCGCTTTTACCCGCGCAGAGAGATCCAAACGGGGCTACTATGTAACCCAGATCTGACGTGAGAAGGTTGCCGCGAAGAGCTGCATAGCGTGCCGCGCTGAGATAATTTTTCACAACCCGTTTTCTCAACGAGATTTGTGTCACTGACACAAGGTGAGCTAAGTGCTTGAATAGTGGCGGAGAGAGGGGGATTTGAACCCCCGGTGGAGTTGCCCCCACTCCGGTTTTCGAGACCGGTCCGTTCAGCCGCTCCGGCATCTCTCCGTTCAGAAGTTGTCATGATGCCAGGTAATTTGGCATTTTAACAGACCCTGTCCCGTTATTCGGGTTCAAGTGGCGAGTTTGCGAGCAAAATGATGATTAAGTGGCCCTGGAAAATTAAAGATTCTGACGGTGACACGATGTTCCCGTGGGAAGAAGCATTAAAAATCCCTGTACTGGCGAACCTATCGCCAGACGAGCAGTTGAAGCTTGTTCAGCTGGCAGACCGTTTTTTACAGCAAAAACGCCTGGTGCCATTGCAAGGTTTCGATTTAGATGCACTGAAAAGCGCACGTATCAGCCTCTTGTTCTGCCTCCCGATACTCGAACTGGGTCTGGAGTGGCTGGATGGTTTTCACGAGGTGCTTATTTACCCTGCCCCTTTCATCGTTGACGATGAGTGGGAAGATGAAATTGGGCTGGTGCATAACCAGCGCATGGTTCAGTCGGGGCAAAGCTGGCAACAAGGCCCTGTCGTTCTGAACTGGCTGGACATTCAGGACTCGTTTGATGCTTCCGGTTTTAATCTCATCATCCATGAGGTCGCTCATAAACTTGATATGCGTAACGGCGATCGCGCAAGCGGTATCCCGTTGATTCCGCTGCGTGAGGTTGCTGGCTGGGAGCATGACCTGCATGCCGCGATGGATAACATCCAGGATGAAATCGATCTGGTCGGTGAAAGCGCTGCCAGTATCGATGCTTACGCTGCTACCGATCCGGCGGAGTGCTTTGCGGTGCTGTCTGAGTACTTTTTCAGCGCACCTGAACTTTTCGCCCCACGTTTCCCCGCGCTCTGGCAACGTTTCTGCCATTTCTATGGCCAGGACCCGCTCAGCCGCCTGCGTGGAGGCGTGGAGGATGCACCAGAGCGCGCCCGGCAGCTTCATTGAACAGTTGTGCTTTAATTAGCCAGTTGAATCAGCACGTTAAATTTAATGTTGACACATAAGCACGGGGTAAGTAGTATCCGCCCCGTTCACACGATTCCTCTGTAGTTCAGTCGGTAGAACGGCGGACTGTTAATCCGTATGTCACTGGTTCGAGTCCAGTCAGAGGAGCCAGATTCCTAAAAACCCCGCTTCGGCGGGGTTTTTGCTTTTCGCGAATTGATGGATGCTTCCGGACTGAAAAAATTCGCATGAAATCGTTTACCTGCACATCCGGAAACCCGTAGGTCTGATTTGAACTTATTTCAGTTCGATGAGGGAGTGACTTCCTTATGCCAGAAAAATCCCCGGCTTCAAATCTTCAGCCAAATCCTTTAAAGTCCCGGATTCACACGTCTGTCACTTCCCTGCGGTTAAAGCAGAATTTTCGCCACCACTTTTGCCTCTGTACCCTGCGAATATACGTATACCTCCTATCATTAATAACCATCGAATGGCAGAAAAACGCGTTTTGCATTCGATCTTCGCGGGGTAATTTATTATTCAAGCAATACGTTAACCCAGAAATATTTAACTATCCTTGTCAGGAACATTTCCCCAATGAGCCTTTATCATTTACCTGCCATATTAATACAAGCATTTAATTAATGAATTATCTTAAAATAATAGCTGTTTTATCTCATTATTTTCCTGCATTTGTTACTAACTTACTGGAATTAAATCCCTATATTGTAAAGGCACGGCACCTGGTGTTTTCATCTTCTTGCCCGAAAAATATATTCACTCATAACAACTATGCTTTCTTTGTCCACAAATGCAAACATTTGCCTCTGCGGATTTGTCATTAACCGCTAGTCCTCATTCACCTGAAAATATTTAAGCTTTTCACCTTTTTAATAAATATATGATGGTAGGCTGATATGAAAACATTATTCTTTAAATATTCACTGTTATCACTGGCTGTGCTCTGTTTTTCTGCCTTCTCAGCAGACACCACCAGCACAACCGATACCAGTACAAGTCAGACAACCAGCGAATCTGCCAGCACAGCTACAGCAGACTCATCCACCACTGAAACGACATCCGGGGCAGGTATTGTAACGGTCAACTTTTTTAACTCGTCAGACCTGGAACTGTCAAAAGTCAGCTCCACATTAGCTGACGCCTGCTGGGGGAGTGGCGCACCGGACACGGTTCCTGCAAACGGCCATGTAACCCTGACCACCACAGTGGGCTGCACAGGCAAACCGAGTTCAACCCCGGGTGGTGTTCCTGAGGGAGCAGGTGGAACCGTGGAATATCAGGCGTCCAGCGGTGAACGCTTTACCCTCACCCTGACTGATAATTCAAGTAATCTCCGCTTATTCGCGGCAAATTCCAGTTCCAGCTCTGATCAATATTCGCTGACATACACAGAGGATGTCGACCAGGACAACGATGGGGTTTTGATCAACTATTTTCTGACCACACTCTCAACGCCGACATACTATTCCATTATCGTTGGCTCCGACACTCAGGCATGGCGGTTAGATAACAGCGCCGACCCTAATAATAATCAGGGACCATGGGAAGCTTTTATGCGCTCCGTCCTCAACGGAATGGGCACGTATGCCAGTTACGCAAAATTTATGATAATAAACGGCGATGTGACTGAATTCGGACGGGATGCACAACGAAGCAGTTATGACGGTACACTAAACAACGGGCTCGATATTAATTATTACTGGAGTTTGGGTAATCATGACTATGCTAATAACGTCGGTGATTGTACTGACTGGCCCGATTTAAGTTACAATGCCTGCGCCCGTCATTCTGTTCAGGCGATGGCTGGCGCCATAGTGAATTATTATGTAAATTTTCTGCCCGAAGTCACCTACAACTGGAATACAACTTCCTCTTCCGGCAGCCTCGCCTACGCATGGAGTTATGGCAATATCCGCTTTATTCAGCTCCAGAACTACCCGACCTATGATGCATGGCTCGACCATTGGGCACTTAGTGTTATAGATATTAATCCGTCATTAGCATTTCTTCAGCAGGAATTAAACAGAGCTCAGGCTAATGGGCAAGTTGCAGTCGTGAATATGCATGATGCATTTGACCATTTTAAAAGCAGCTCAACCCCTGCGCAAAGAAATGAATTCAACTACCTTATGAACAATTATCCGGTGTTAGCCGTTTTTGCTGGACATACACATCAGGCAGGCGTCGCTAACCGTAATGGCGGTGATTCATTCTTTGGTCGGGTCCCGGTTTATAACAGCGGAGCACTGTTTAAAGGGGATTTTCTGGATGTGGATTTTTCTGGCAAATGCATGTCCACGACGCAATATAATGCCAAAACTGGCTACGTTAACTATGTAAGTTATTATGGCCAGCTTTGCATGACCGACGTCGAACAAAATAACACTGGCTCGTCACCAGGAGTAGGTGTTGAACCATTTGAAGTAATAGCCCAGATAGAAGCAGCAGGAAAAGCAGCAGAAGCAGTTCATACCCCAGATGCCAAACCAACCGGTATCCAGATAGCGACGAGGGGTGAGAATGCGTTATGTCTGGCGGCAGTTGCCGGCGCAAATGTAACGCTCGATGATTGCAGCAAACCGGAAACTTTTTTTAGCCTTGAGGAAAGAAGCGGAGGGTATAACAAGTTTGTCTCCACTGTGGATTCCACGTTGTGCCTGAAAACCAACAGTGCCGATGACAATCTCTCTCTGGGTGCCTGTAAAGGGGATAATACGACAGACGATCTGACCTCCATGCGGCTATGGCTGTTACCTAACAATCAGGAAAGCTATTTCTTAGTCAATAAGTACAAAACAAAGGGGTGCGTACGGGCAACGGGCGAATCTGCGAGCATTGCGGAAATTGCCAACTGTAACACAACCGGAAATGACGATACGCAGGCTTCCCGGGAATGGGTGCTGAAGCGCGACGGTATGGAAATACAGCCCTCAGAAACAAGTGGCCAGTAAATACTGAAAGCCTGGCACAGCGTTTATATTACACCAGGGCATTAACCCTTATTCTCTGTGCCAGTTTTCACTGCCAACCTAAATAATCAAAACCCACTCTCTTTTTGGGGTTTTTGCTTTATATATGTGCATATTTCCCCCAACCGCCCTCTTCTGCCGTTGGCCTGAATTATATTTTCCCTGAGTGACCTTCAGCCTTTTAACAAAAGTCTTTTGAAAAAGGTTTTCACCCGCCGGTTGTCACGGTAGTCTCAGTAGCGATTTTATTTTGCTGCGTGCACTGTGAGTAATCTCTTCCCTGGTTTAATAACAAAAAAATTTATAAATTTGAGGAACGGACAAGACAATTATGGCATCCACGCTCGTAACACCTCGCGCCGACGAGGAGGCGCTTTCATGTACCCGCGCCCGCCGCGCTGCCTGGGGCAGCTTTGCCGGTGCGGTGGTCGACTGGTTTGATTTTTTACTCTATGGCATCACCGCAGCGCTGGTATTCAACAGCGAGTTCTTTCCGCAAATCGACCCGGCCATGGGTACGCTCGCCGCCTTTGCGACGTTCGGCGTCGGTTTCTTATTCCGCCCGCTTGGCGGCATTATTTTCGGCCATTTCGGCGACCGACTGGGCCGTAAACGGATGTTGATGATGACCGTCTGGATGATGGGCATTGCCACCGCCTGCATCGGGCTGCTCCCCTCCTTCGCCACCATTGGCTGGTGGGCGCCTGCGCTGTTGGTGATCCTGCGCGCTATCCAGGGGTTTGCCGTCGGCGGTGAATGGGGTGGCGCGGCATTGCTGGCCGTAGAAAACGCACCGTCCGGGAAAAAAGCGTTTTACAGTAGCGGAGTGCAGGTTGGCTATGGCGTCGGTTTGCTGCTCTCTACCGGGCTGGTGTCGCTTATCAGCAGCCTGACCACCAACGAGCAGTTCCTCAGCTGGGGCTGGCGTCTACCCTTTTTATTCAGCATCGTGCTGGTAGTCGGCGCACTATGGGTGCGCAAGGGTATGGAAGAATCCGTCGAGTTCGAACAAGCGCAGGCAAAACCAGAAGAACAAGCGAAAAATCGCCTGCCGGTGTTCGAGGCGTTAGTGCGCCATCCGGGGGCTTTTTTGAAAATTATCGCCCTGCGTTTGTGTGAATTACTGACCATGTATATCGTCACCGCGTTCGCGCTTAACTACTCGACGCAGAACCTGGGCCTGCCGCGCGAGCTGTTTCTGAATATCGGATTGCTGGTGGGCGGTATCAGTTGCCTGACGATCCCCCTGTTCGCCTGGATGGCGGATCGCTACGGGCGTCGGCGTATCTATATTACCGGCGCGTTGCTGGGCGCGCTGAGCGCTTTCCCTTTCTTTATGGCGCTGGAAGCCCGCTCAATTATCGGCGTGGTGATCTTCTCGCTAATGCTGGCGAATATCGCGCACGATATGGTGGTCTGCGTTCAGCAACCGATGTTTACTGAAATGTTCGGGGCGGGATATCGTTACAGTGGCGCAGGTGTCGGTTACCAGGTCGCGAGTGTGGTGGGCGGTGGCTTCACGCCCTTTATTGCAGCCACGCTGCTGACCTTTAGTGCAGGCGAGTGGCATGCGGTTGCTATCTATTTGCTGGCGGGCTGTTTAATCTCGGCTATCACGGCACTGTTTATCAAACCACAGCCGCGCTAAACGATAAAAGCCTGCGACAAGCAGGCTTTTGCTCAAATTTGATAATCGATAGCCGCTTCGTCCGGCTCCATCACCTGGCGCTTAATATCATCAACCGACAAACCGGCATTGCACAGTTCGATAAAGCGCCAGACATAGTTACGCTGCAACTGGCCGCGCTTCAGCCCCAGCCAGACGGTGTTCGCGTCAAACAGATGACGCGTATCCAGCCGCACCAGCTTACCGGCTTCGTTTTCACCAGCGGACTGCTCGGCCACCAGCCCGACGCCGAGGCCCAGTTCGACATACGTCTGAATAACGTCGGAATCCTGCGCGCTTAACACCACGTCAGGCGTCAGCCCCTTACGACCGAACGCTTCATCGATGCGTGAACGCCCGGTGATCCCCTGGCGGTAGGTAATCAACGGCCAGCGGCTAATCTCTTCAAGTGTTAACGTCGCGGCCTGCGCCAGCGGATGATCGTGCGGCACCAGCAAACTGTGGTGCCAGCGAAACCAGGGAAAGGCAACCAGCGCGCTGTCATTACTTAACCGTTCGCTGGCAATACCAATATCCGCCCCGCCATTGTGTAACAGCAGCTCAATTTCCTGCGGCGTCCCCTGAATCAATTCAAGACGCACTTCGGGAAACAGCGCGCGAAAGGCTTTAATGACCGACGGCAGACTGTATCGCGCCTGGGTATGGGTGGTGGCGATGGTCAGCACGCCAGAGGTATCGTTAGTAAAAAGATCGGCGAGCCTGCGGACATTGCTCGCCTCATTAAGGATACGTTCAGCGATGACCAGCAGCGCCTTGCCCGGCTCGGTCATGCCAAGCAGCCGCTTACCCCGACGAATAAAGATCTCTATTCCCAGCTCTTCTTCGAGCTCGCGAATATGCCGACTGACGCCAGACTGCGATGTATAAAGCATGTTGGCGACTTCGGTCAGGTTGTAATCCTGCCGCGCCGCCTCGCGGATAATTTTTAATTGCTGGAAATTCACCCTTTCCTCCAGGCCCGACAGACATAACGCTATTGTTAAAGTCTGCGGTCCGGCAGAACAAATAATAAAAACCAGCATCTTATTCCATTATGGAATAATCATTAACTCACCAACTGTAACGCCTGATTTTCCATCGCCGGGCGGCTGACCAAAGACATTAAAATATCTTTTACCGCCTGCGCCTGCGGCGACAATGAGCCGCGGGAAGATAAATTCAGCGACAGCGGCAAATTCATTGACGGCGTCGTGATTCTTGCCATCCAGCCATTGGTCGCGCTGCATAACGAACGCGCCGCAGACTCTGGCAACACCGTGACACCCATACCGCTGGCGATAGCTGCGGTCAGCGTGGTCATGGATTCGATTTCACCGATGATTTTCGCTGTCAGGCGACGCAGAGAAAAGGCTTCATCAACACGTAAACGCACGGCGCTGTAATCACCCGGCAGGAACAGATTCATCTCGGCGACCGCCGTCAGATCGATACTTTGGCCGGGGCAGTCACGGGTCCCCACCAGATACAAATCTTCTTTGAGCAGCGGTAGACTGGTAATCCCTGCACCCGGCGCGCGCTCATACAGCACGGCCATATCCAGCTGGCCGCTGAGCAATTTATCATTTAATACAGAGCCGCTGTTTTCATGCAGGTAAACCATCACTTCAGGCAGCTCTTTACGCACAGCCTGTAACAGCGGCATGGTGATCGCCGACGCCGCCGTCCCCGGAGCCAGGCCAATAGAGACCTGCCCACGCAAACATTGACCAACGTTATTCACCGCCAGGTGCGCTTGTTCACACTGGCGCAAAATAGCCCTTGCATGTGTATAAAGAATACGCCCGGCTTCCGTGGGCGTCACGCCTCGCTTGGTACGGATGAGCAATTGCTGATCCAGTTCACCTTCCAGAGTCGCGACCTGTTGACTCAGCGCGGGCTGCGCAATGTGCAATACTTCAGCTGCCTGAGTCAGGCTACCAATATCGACGATTTTTACGAAGTATTTTAGTCGTCTTAAGTTCATGTTGCCTCCTGTTACGGAACACCTTTGCCAACGCCGGCACCCTTGTCGTAACAGGAGTTGCAATATACTTGCCAGATTTCAATGATTTCTTTAATTATACCTAAACGGCTGGATTATAAGAGATTCTAATTGTATAACGCGGTGTTATTAATGAAACAGTGGTTTGAATTTGCCCCAATAATGGTAGACCGCACCAAAATGGTGCGCATTTTGCGCTAAATGCTTACCAGCACATCAGATTGCCCATTTTCTCAGCAAACAAACTCGCGCGAGCGCTCCACCCTTTGACAAGCAAGATAGTCATCGCTAATATGCGCCCCGTTCACACGATTCCTCTGTAGTTCAGTCGGTAGAACGGCGGACTGTTAATCCGTATGTCACTGGTTCGAGTCCAGTCAGAGGAGCCAAATCTTTGTTCTCATGCATCTTCGCGAATCTCTATGTAATGCGGATTCAAAAAGTTAGCGTGAAAACTCTTCCCGCTGCATTTTGATTTTTCCCTCCGCATCGGGAACCATTGGTGGTCTGATTTGGGGTCATTTCAGTTCGATTATGGAGTGACCACCACATGTCTCTTAACGACACGAAAATCCGCAGTCTCAAACCTTCAGTCAAACCTTTTAAAGTATCCGACGCACACGGCCTCTATCTTCTCGTCAATCCAGGCGGTTCACGTCTCTGGTATCTCAAGTATCGTATCAATGGTAAAGAAACCCGCCTTGGTTTAGGTGCCTGGCCCGTGGTTTCCCTGGCCGATGCCCGCCAGCAACGCGAAGGTATCCGCAGGATGCTTGCGCAAAATATCAATCCTGCCCGGCAGCGTATCGCCGCCCGCGCTCCTTCAGACGCTTTCCGGGCCGTGGCGCTGAGCTGGCACAAAAGTAACCGGGCCTGGTCAGAAAACCACGCTGCCCGTCTGCTTGCCAGCCTGAATAACCATGTCTTTCCGGTAATCGGTCATTTATCTGTAACTGAACTCAAAACCCGTCATTTTATCGACCTGCTGAAAGGCATCGAGAAAAAAGGTCTGCTTGAAGTGGTGTCCCGCATCCGGCAGCATCTTTGCAACATCATGCGCTATGCCGTGCATCAGGATCTGATTGAACTCAACCCGGCGGCGAATCTTGAAGGCGTCACTGCGCCGCCAGTGACACGCCACTATCCTGCCCTGTCGCTTGAGCGTTTACCGGATTTTCTGGCACGAATTGACGGTTATCAGCAGGGCCGTGAACTGACCCGGCTTGCGGTATCATTAACCCTGCATCTGTTTATTCGTTCCAGCGAACTGCGCTTTGCCCGCTGGACAGAGATAGATTTCGGAAACAAAATCTGGACACTCCCTGCGACTCGCGAAGCCATCGCTGGCGTTCGTTATTCCGGGCGCGGAGCCAAGATGCGTACACCGCATATTGTACCCCTCTCCCGGCAGGCTATCGTAATCCTGAAACGGATAAAGGAAATATCCGGCGATCGGGAACTGGTATTTCCCGGCGACCATAATCCTTATAAACCAATGTGTGAAAACACTGTCAACAAGGCGCTGCGCCTGATGGGCTACGATACGAAAAAAGAGATATGTGGCCACGGCTTCCGCGCTATGGCCTGTAGCGCCCTGATGGAATCCGGCCTGTGGTCTCAGGATGCGGTTGAAAGGCAGATGAGCCACCAGGAGCGAAACAGCGTCCGGGCGACTTATATCCATAAAGCGGAATACCTGGACGCCCGCAAAGCGATGATGCAGTGGTGGTCGGATTATCTGGATATGAACCGGATGGAGTATGTCGCGCCATATATTTACGCCCGGTAATATCAGGCAGCAGATTAGGCAGAACGAAAGCTTTATGGCAGAGGCAGTTACTGAAAAGGAGCTGCCTTATTGTGCTTCGTAATGCATAGACAGACCCTGAATTTTAACTTAGCCGCGTAGAGGCCTATTTTATCTTCCGTAAAATGCTGTCCGGGCTAATATGCACCAGGCGGCATAATTTCACGAATTCGACGACATCTAATCGTCTTTCGCCACTTTCAACCTTGGCGATAAAGGACTGAGGACGACCAAATGCTCTGGCAAGCTCATCCTGAGTTATATGGCTGGCGATCCTGGCTTCCCGCAAGGCCTTTATGACCATCTGATATTCAGTAGAGTAAACCGAACTCATTTTCATGCCTCAATAAATTATTGAAGCCACTATCTTTTAATGACTAATTTATCCCAAAATGGGATTATGGGAATTAATAAATGATGACAAACCATTCACCACATTAATTACATCTCATTCATCATGCTTTTTATAACACCCGCCGGATCTAATGAAAGCAGCTGCGCAAGATGAATAAACTCGATCACATCCAGCTTCCGCTCACCATTCTCCACTTTTGCAATAAACGACTGCGGCTTCCCCAGGCGCTCCGCAACAGCAGCCTGGGTTAAGCCCTGATCGCGTCTGGCTTGCCGCAATTTTTTGATGAGCAACTGATATTGTTCTGAATAAATAGAAGCCATTCGTGATACCCGATAATTATCCTAAAATCGAATATCAGTCATTTACAAAATTATCCCAAAACAGGATAATGAAGTTGCCTTGTTAACCAATGGGGAAAACAAAATGACTGATAAAGACTGGCATAAGGCTGATATCATCGCCGCACTGCATAAGAGCGGCACCAACCTTGCGAAAGTTTCGCGTGAAGCAGGACTTGCCTCTCCGACGCTTGCTAATGCTCATACTCGCCCATGGCCCAGAGGCGAGTGGCTCATTGCCATTGCGCTGGGTGTGCATCCTTCGGTGATCTGGCCCGCCCGCTACATTAACAGCGACAGCAGGCACAAAATCAGGAAGCCGCTGTCGAATCACCCGGTCGGAACAAGCGGAGAGACCGCAAAAAGTGAGGATGCTTTAATTACCGGGACAAACTTAACCAGGAGATTTGAAGCACTTTAATGAACTCGTTTTTTACACGCTTATATGTTCGTCCAGCGAGGCCCGCTCGCCGGCCTCGCTGATGGTAAGTCGCATTGGTGTACCGACAGCATCCATACATCAGTCTCTATTATCGATATATTGAGTGGGCAACTGTATCCTGTACCACAGGGCGGCTGCCAGAATTAGGATAATGTTAACTTTAAAACGCTTCCACACAGGGCATGTCACGTTATACTTTGCGGATTAACAACGGGGGGGATATGACTAATCTGGAAACAGAATTACTTAAATCGGGCTTTACGGCCAAAGAGGTGGGCCATCTGAAAAGGAACGTAGAACGTTATGGTTCCTCTTTACTGGAAGTTGTTCTTGAACTGGGCAACCGCTTCAGAATGGTTATCAGCATAACTATTGGCGTTATGATACTTTTCGTGGCGCTCGTACTTTTTTCTGAGCAACATAACATCATTTCCGGGGGCGTTTCGCTGGTAATAGTGTTGCTTATTACATGGTTTTTCCAGCCCCCGGTTATCACCTATAAAGCCTGGCGTTACAGAAAAAAGTACCTTAATTCTGCTGAGGCTGAGTAGTCATTAAGTCAAAAACAACTCTTGCTGAAACGCCCCAGCCAATAATTTTCATAGTAAGTTTAGCTCTGTTCATACCATCCACCTTACGGTAGAAATCAAGAGGCAGGTAACGAAAAAGACGCCATGCCTCTGGTTTTCGAATCGCACCGAACACCGTATATACACTTGCAGCCAGACTGACACTGTTATAAATACCCAGACCGGACTCGCGTCGGAAACCCATAAAATGGGCAATGTCCATTACGCCATCTGCAACCATCCCTTCTGAGCCAGGTCTGTTCAGGAGCTGTCTGTTCATTTCACGCGAAATTCCGTTTGCTCCATCCAGGATCAGAATAGCACCAGCAAGCGCGCCAACAGGATTCATTGTCAGCATCGCCGCGACACCAGCAGCAATCTGCAAGCCAGACACAACAACTTTTACAGATGAAATCATATATCCAACTATTTTGTTATTTTCCTTTACCAGCTCCACCTGCGCATAGACCTGAGCGACACGGGCACGAATCATATGGCTTTGCTCAAGTAAACTTTCGTTCTCGGCTCTGATGTTTTTCAGACATTGCATGCATTCTTCATCGTTTTTTGCTGAACGCGTCGCAGCGAATTGCGCCATGATGAAGGATTTTATGTCATCCATGAATTTAATCCGTGCCAGTCCATCCGTGAGATGGTTACCGCCAACCATATTAGCGGTGTTTATCAACTTCCGGGCTTCGAGATTAATCATCGTTTCTGCCCATGCCCGATTCCTCTGTCCCGGAAAAAGCGCAATATCCATTTTCATCCTCTTGTCTAAGAATTCCTGATACAGCTTAACTTTCTGGTGAAGATTAGCCAACATCCATTAACGCTATGAAGGCAGACAATCCACACAATCTTGTCTGTCAAATATAGTTCTTCTCCCCAGCCATTTTATGTCAGCGAAACATATAGCTGCCGTCGGCGAATAATATGAATGATCTCCGCATTATTACTGGCATGGTTGAAAACGGCACTGCGCGTAACGGGGTGAGGCTTTTAAATTTTTGCTCGCTGCAAAAATTTAAAAGTGGCATGAGGAGAGTAAATTCAATTTCAACGAAATTGCTAATTTGCGTCGCCAAACCCACCTGCAAACAGCCGCGCCCACGCGTCGGTTTATTTGGGGGGCGTAAGCCCCGCACACCGTCGGGACTAAGTCTCCGGCAAAAAGCCGGTAGCGTGGCGCGACCCACCCCATTTAAAGCAGCGTTTCCCGTTATTTCGCGCCGAGTTTACAAGGAGCAGAAATAACAGGCTAAAACGCGCGTCTTAAAGGGGTGGGTCGCGCGTAGCGCGCGACGGTGTGCCGCCTTTGACCCTGGGGGTTTTGGCGTGGCGTTCAGCCTCGACATTACCCCCATGCGCAAGTGAATAAGGGCGTCCAGCCCGCATGAACAGGCGCACGCCGTTTTGTGCCGGGAAGTATACTTCCCGGCACATGGGTAACACCGTTCACTNAAAGTTTTCCTTTGCCTGAGCCGATAGAACAATGAGGTGCAAACCTTATACCTTTTGTTCAACTACAGGATAAGCGAAATGGATTCATCACAAATCGTAGCATTATCCAGCAGCCTTAATGATTATCAGCTCAATAGCCAGACCAGCACGCTGGTGCTGAAAAAAGCGCTTGATAATCAGCAAGCCGTGGCAGCAAATATTCTCGAAGCAATTCCGCAGCTGCCGTCTAACCCGGCAATCGGTCGAAATATTAATACTACCGCGTAAGTCGTTTTTCAGGGGGACATGCGCCCCCGTTTTCCCCGCTTGTTATGCAATTAGCTTGCTAAGTTATCCCGCGCAGCGTAGCCTTTGGCGAATTAAAACCAATCGGTCTAAATTATGAATGAAACAGTCGCACCACGAAAAGCCCGACGTGGCCGCCCGCCAAAGATTGAGCGAGAGTTTACCGATACCCGCGCGGAGCTTATTCGTTCCGGTCTTGAAATCATTACCGAAACTGGTTACCTGGCGGCGGGTATTGAAGCGGTGATAAAAAATATCGCCGTACCCAAAGGCTCGTTCTATCACTGCTTCAAAAGCAAAGAAGCGTTTGGCCTCGCGGTTCTTAACGCTTATGGCGCGTTTTTCGCCCATATGCTGGACAAATTTTTGACAGACACCCGGCTCACGCCTTTGCAACGTCTTGAGGCCTTTGTAGAGCACGCGGGTCAGGGAATGGCGAAATATGATTTTCGCCGGGGTTGTCTGGTGGGGAACCTGTTGCAGGAGACGCCACTTTTACCGCCCACATTCCCCAACCAACTGATGGTAATACTTGAGGACTGGGAGAAGCGCGTAGCCCGCTGCCTGGATGAAGCCAGAGAACAGGGTGAACTGCCACCCGATGCCGCAATATCGGGGCTGGCACGCCTTTTCTGGTCAGGCTGGGAAGGCGCGGTGATGCGCGCCAAACTGTTTCGCTCAACGGAGCCGCTCAACCAGTACTGGGCGTTTTTTCACCACAGCATTACACATAAATAACACCTGCACAGGACGGCACTACGGGCCGAAAATTCACGTATTCCTACGAGGAAAACGCAGTCATGAAAGCATTAATTCTGGAACAGAAAGAAAACCAAACCCTGGCGGCAGTAAAAGATGTCGCATTGCCTGCGCTGAGTGAGGGTGATGTACGGGTCGATATTGACTGGTCCAGCCTTAACTACAAAGACGCGCTGGCCATCACCGGCCAGGGCAAAATTATCCGCCAGTTCCCGATGGTACCCGGCATTGACTTTTCTGGTCGTGTCAGCGAAAGCCGCGACCCGCGTTTTACGCCAAGCCAGGCTGTACTATTGACGGGCTGGGGTGTGGGGGAAAGCCACTGGGGCGGGCTTGCGGCTCAGGCCTGCGTCAAGGGTGACTGGCTGGTTCCTCTGCCGGAAAATTTAAGCGCCCGTCATGCAATGATAATCGGTACCGCAGGCTTTACCGCAATGCTCTGCGTAATGGCATTGCAGGAAGCAGGCGTTACGCCGCAATCAGGCACCGTCGTGGTTACGGGTGCCAGTGGTGGCGTGGGCAGCACAGCCGTTGTCCTGCTTAAAGCACTGGGTTATACCGTTGCGGCGGTAACGGGTCGGGAAGCGACACACGCGTTTTTGCGCCAGCTTGGTGCGGATGAAATACTGCCGCGCAGTGATTTTGAGCAAACGCGTCCGCTGGAAAAACAGCTGTGGGCAGGGGCTGTCGATACTGTTGGCGGCAACGTGCTGGCAAAAGTGCTGGCGCAAACAAATTATGGCGGTTGCGTTGCTGCCTGCGGCCTGGCTGGCGGTTTCTCACTGCCCACCACCGTGATGCCGTTTATCCTGCGTAACGTGCGCCTGCAAGGTGTGGACTCGGTATCTGTACCCACCGCTAAACGCGGCGAAGTCTGGCTTCGCCTCGCGCAGCTGTTACCCGAGGCGTATTATCAGCAGGCTTGCCGGGAAATCACGCTTGAGCAGGCTCCCGCTGTTGCCGCCGATTTTCTGCAAAACAACATCCAGGGTCGTACGCTGGTAAAAATTAGCGGCTAACCCGACGCGCCGGCGTGTCCCCCGCACGCCGGATTGCGCACCAGTTTCCTCTGAATCCCCTTGCTCCGGCTTCTGTTTGCCTATCCTGTGACATACTATCGGTGTAGTTGTAGAGCAGATAAGGAGATAATGATGACGAATGAACGTACAAATCTGACCCCGGAACAGGCGCTGGATCAACTGGAAGCGTTGTATGAGCGTTCGGTCGAAGCCCTGCGTGATGCTATAGGTCGCTATATCGATAGCGGTGAAATCCCTGACGCTGCGGCGCGTATTAATGGATTATTCGTTTATCCCGAACTGTCAGTGAGCTGGAATGGCAGCGCGACTAATCCACCGAAAGCCCGCGCCTATGCGCGCTTCACCCATCCTGGCTGCTATACCACCACCGTCACCCGCCCATCGCTGTTTCGCCCCTATTTACTCGAACAGCTCACGCTGCTCTGCCAGGATTACGGCGCGCAAATTTCAGTCGGCCTGTCTGCACATGAGATCCCCTACCCGTATGTGATAGATGGTTCAGCGCTGACGCTGGATCGTTCGATGAGCGCAGGCCTGACGCGCCACTTTCCCACCACCGAGCTGGCGCAGATTGGTGACGAAACGGCCGACGGTCTTTTTCATCCGACCGAACTTTACCCGCTGTCTCATTTCGATGCCCGCCGTGTTGATTTCTCGCTGGCGCGACTGCGGCACTACACCGGCACACCGGTTGAACATTTTCAGCCGTTCGTGCTGTTCACCAACTACACACGTTATGTCGATGAGTTCGTGCGCTGGGGATGCAGCCAGATCCTCGATCCCAACAGCCCTTATATTGCCCTGTCATGCGCCGGAGGCAACTGGATAACCGCAGACACTGAAGCACCAGAAGAAGAGATTTCCGATCTGGCGTGGAAAAAGCACCAGATGCCAGCCTGGCACTTAATCACTGCCGACGGCCAGGGCATCACGCTGATTAATATTGGCGTAGGTCCCTCGAATGCGAAAACCATCTGTGATCATCTGGCGGTGCTGCGCCCGGATGTCTGGCTGATGATTGGCCACTGCGGCGGGCTGCGTGAAAGCCAGGAGATTGGCGATTACGTACTGGCACATGCGTACCTGCGTGACGACCATGTGCTGGACGCGGTGCTGCCCCCGGATATCCCTATCCCGAGTATTGCCGAAGTCCAGCGTGCTTTGTATGACGCAACCAAAGCGGTCAGCGATATGCCAGGCGAAGAAGTAAAACAACGGTTGCGAACCGGTACGGTCGTCACAACAGACGATCGCAACTGGGAGCTACGTTATTCAGCGTCCGCGCTACGTTTTAACCTGAGCCGGGCCGTGGCGATTGATATGGAGAGCGCCACTATTGCCGCCCAGGGGTATCGTTTTCGCGTGCCGTACGGTACGTTGCTGTGTGTTTCTGATAAACCGTTACACGGTGAGATAAAACTACCCGGCCAGGCAAACCGCTTTTATGAGGGTGCGATTTCTGAACATCTGCAAATTGGTATTCGCGCCATCGATTTGTTACGTGCCGAAGGGGATCGCCTGCATTCACGCAAGCTGCGTACCTTCAATGAGCCGCCGTTTCGCTAGTCATAACAAGGATAAAATATGCAAACCACTACACCGTTGCAGGCACTACGTGACCAACTGGTCGCCCTTGAGCTTGACGGAATTATCATTCCCCGCGCCGATGCACACCAAAGCGAAGACTGCGCACCACATGATGACAAGCTAAAATGGCTGACCGGCTTTAGCGGCAGTGCAGGAATGGCCCTGGTGCTACGCGATAGCGCCCTGATCTTTGTTGATGGGCGTTATCAGGTGCAGGTGCGTAGCGAAGTGGATATGCATGAATTTAGCGTTCGCCACCTGCATAACGAGCCGCTGGAGCAGTACCTGGCGCAGTCACTACCGGCAGGAAGCCGTATTGGGTTTGAACCGCTGCTGATGGTAAACAGCCAGTATCAGGCTTTAAGTACAACAGGCTGTACGCTGGTAACGCTTGAACAGGATCCATTTAACGCTATCTGGGCAGACAGACCGGCCCCGCCGCGCGGTGCTATCCGAGAAATGCCCGTGACAATCAGCGGTGAGAGCAGTACCGACAAACGCACGCGCATCGCCCGTCTCGTCGCACAGAAAGGGGCTGACTATCTTGCGATTACCCAACCGGACAATATTGCCTGGTTGCTGAATATACGCGGTTCGGACATTGCCATGAATCCGGTTGCGCAGTCATTTGCGCTGCTGGCAAGCGACGGCACGCTGGAGTGGTTTGTCGACCCGCAAAAGTGTGCCGGTTTGCCAGCCGGGCTGATGTCAACGCTGACGCTCAGTAGCGATGACAGTTTCCTGCCACGTTGCCGACAGTTAGCGCAAGGCAAACAATTTTTGCTCGACAGCAATTTTGCACCGGTCGCCCTGCGCTTTGCGGTCGAGCAGTCGGGCGGCACTGTGCTGTGGGATGCCGACCCGATAACATTTATTAAAGCGCATAAAAACGAGGTCGAACTGGCGGGTTACCGCGAAAGCCACCAGCAAGACGGCGCTGCCTGGGTAAACTTCCTGGCCTGGCTAAGTCGTGAAGTTCCCGCCCGTGCAGCGGCAGGTAACCCGCTCACAGAGCTGGAAGCGCAGCAAAAACAGCTGGCGTTTCGCCAACAGCAGCCAGGATTTATCGAGCAAAGCTTCAGCACTATCTCAGCGTTTGGCAGCAATGCTGCAATGTGTCATTACCACAGCAGCGAAAAAACTAATAAGGCTATCACCCGCGATAATTTCTATCTCAATGATTCCGGCGGCCAGTACCAAAACGGCACCACGGATGCCACGCGCACGTTATCGTTTGGCCCGCTTAGCCAGCAACAGCGGCAACACTACACCGCTGTGCTGAAATGTTTTTTATCATTGTTCATGACGCAATTTCCTGCCGGTACGATGGGGCATCAGCTTGATGCCCTCGCCCGACGCCCGCTATGGGACTTAGGTCTGGATTTCGATCATGGTGTCGGCCACGGCGTAGGCCACCAGCTACTTATCCACGAGCAACCCCAGCGACTGGCGAAGAAGTACAACCCATGGCCACTGTCACCGGGCAACATCATGACCATAGAACCCGGATATTACCTGGCAGACCAGTACGGTATGCGTATTGAAAACCAGGTCGAAGTCGTTGAAAGCCAGCCGGGTTTCTGCCGTTTTGTATCGTTGACGCTCATTCCTGTCTCTTTGCAACAGGTTGAGCATAACCAGCTAACAGAACAGGAGCAGCGCTGGCTGAATGAATACCATCAGCGGGTGCGCGAAACCCTGTTACCACTGGTCAGCAGCGAGTCCCGGGCCTGGCTACTTGAAGCAACCGCACCGCTTAATGTACAGGTGCATTAAGCATTGCACTCCCGGTGAAGGGGCAAACGCCCCTTCTCGCTTTGCTGTCAATGAAGACTACCGTGCTGGCAAGTATCATCAAGGTGCAAGCCTTGATGATATGTGGTCATAAAATCGCTGTACTCTCTTTGGCTGATGCAACCAAGGCTTCGTGCACGACGAGCCAGCAGAGACGGTTCTGTTTTGAAATACTGCTCAAGAGGCCACAGGTTGGACTGCCACTGCGCGAGTCCTGACTGCCAGCGCTCAAAAAACGCAGCCTTAGGTATCAGGAACTCCTCGGCTACCGCATGGCATAACACAGTTTCCTCATCCGGCTCTTCCTGAATAACACCAAAAATCCCTGACAGACCAAGGCAAATTTGGCATAGCTGATGAATGAGCTGCAACAGCCCTAACTCGTAAGAGACCACTGGACTCATACACAACATTGGCTTGTAGCGATCCGCTACGGAAAAATCCCTGATCCCTGCAGCGAAAGCTTCAAAAGCATATTTACCGATGCTGTCCGGCGGAAATATGATGCCAAGCGCGATGATACGTTCCAATAAGCGCTCATAATAGGCCTTACTGCTGCGTTGTTCCTCACCCCATTCCACCTTCAGGAGCTGCCGCAGATAGTCGGCAATAACCTCCACGCCGCTGTTCATAGTAAGATGACCGACGAAAGGTTTAGGCGCATGGTTCTGACAATACTTCTGATATGAAGGCTGACGCTGTACTTCCATTATAAGCACATCACCAATCTTCAGATCTTTATCCCCAAAACGTTCACGGATCCATTCATTTAAAGACTCCTTACTTATCATTACCTTCACCATCCTTTGGTTAAAACACAAAACAGTGTTGCTGAAATTGCAAACAATCCTGATGTGTTCCTGAGTGGATAGCAACCCACTTTCAGTTGAAAGGGAAGATTAATTAAATTTTTACGAGCAAGTTTCCAGAGTGGAAAAAATAAGACAGGGTAAATAAAAGAAGCGAAAAGTATAAAAACAACGAAACGGAATATTCAAAATTCAGTGTTATTGATTTATTTACCTTGCCAGTCATCAACTAACAAATAAGAAAAACAGCAGAGCAAACCATAATTAACATTCAGAAAAGATAGTTCAGGAGAGTAACAAAAATAAAATTAAGGATATTATGAATCCAGAAAGCATTGATGAATAGATTATTTATCAGAAGCAGAAAAATAGTTTTCTTGATATACCTTGCGCAGAGAAGAAAGAGACTGTAATTAAAATTGTGTAATTGCCTGTTTTTGATATGTTCACTCCAACAACGGAGACAGGCAAATTATGGACGATAAGAAACTCAGGCCCCTTGCGGCAGAATTGGCTAAAGGTCTTAAAACCGAGGCCGATCTCAATCAGTTTTCCCGTATGCTGACGAAGTTGACCGTCGAAACAGCGCTCAATACTGAGCTAACTGACCATCTCGGGCATAAAAAAATGCGCCCAAAACAGGCTCAAACACCCGCAATGGCTACTCATCAAAAACACTGCTGTGCGATGACGGCGAGATCGAACTGAACACGCCGCGTGACCGTGAAAATACCTTCGAACCCCAGCTGATTAAGAAGCATCTGACGCGCATCACGCAGATGGACAGCCAGATTTTGTCCCTCTACGCCAAAGGCATTGTAAGCACACCTGTTTTAGTTCCACGTACTTTTTAAGGTTTCCGGTTTTTCAACCCTCTGCCGGTATTCTTCCGGCATCAAATTATTCAGGGATTCGTGGCGCTGTTCACTATTGTATTCCATATCGAGGGCCTGGCATTTTTTTCTTCAGTACCAGTAAGTGGCATAACAGCATCCCCTGTTTGTTGGTAAAAGTGCAATCGAGCGACCATTTCCAACATTTTTACCAGCGAATGAGTATAGCTTTGAGGGATTTTTAGTGAATAAGGGTGAGCGTGAAAAAGGGACAACCAACTGACAGAAATGCAGAAAGCAGACATCAATGAATGTCTGCTTTCCTTAATTTGGCTCCTCTGACTGGACTCGAACCAGTGACATACGGATTAACAGTCCGCCGTTCTACCGACTGAACTACAGAGGAATCGTGTGGAGGCAATCTTAGCGGCGAAAAAATTTTTGTCAAATCTCATTTTGCCCAATGACGTTCATTTGCTGCTTCCCTCGACAGTTCGCCTGCGTTAGCAACAATTTCTACTGAAACCCTTTGCAGGATCAGTAAATCTCCCCCATCATTTGAAATGTGGTTTCATCTTTCGCGGCTAAGGACCATTTTGAACGTTGTTACCCCCCTTCGCCAGGCCGTTATGCGTACGCCCTGGTATAAAAAACGTAAAAGCTATCGCGTTTTATTCTGGCGAGAAATCACCCCTCTTGCCGTGCCCATTTTTCTGGAAAATACCTGTGTCCTGTTGATGGGCGTGTTGAGTACATTTCTTGTCAGCTGGCTGGGAAAAGAAGCAATGGCAGGTGTTGGGCTGGCTGACAGCTTCAACATGGTGGTGATGTCCTTTTTTGCCGCAATCGATCTCGGAACAACCGTGGTCGTGGCTTTCAGTCTTGGTAAGCTTGATGGCGAGCGGGCGAGGGCTGCCACGCGCCAGTCACTGATGATCATGACGCTGTTTGCTATCGTACTGGCCGCCGTCACCCACTTCTTCGGCGAAGAAGTTATTAATTTTATTGCTGGTGCAGCCTCGCCGGAGGTAAAAGCGCTGGCGTTGACTTATCTTGAGCTTACCGTACTAAGTTACCCTGCCGCAGCGATTGCTTTAATTGGCAGCGGGGCGTTGCGGGGGGCAGGGAACACCAAAATACCGCTGCTGATTAATGGTGGAATGAATATCCTGAACATTATCATCAGCAGCATTTTGATTTACGGGCTGCTCGGCTGGAAAGGGCTGGGTTTTGCTGGTGCGGGGCTTGGACTGACCATCTCCCGTTATATTGGCGCGGTCGCCATTATCTGGGTACTGATGATTGGTTTTAACCCGGCGCTACGCATTTCCCTGAAAAGTTATTTTGAAAAGCTCAACTTTGCCATTATCCGTGAAGTGATGGGGATTGGTATCCCTGCAAGTATTGAATCTGTCTTGTTCAACGGCGGTAAATTATTGACGCAAATGTTTGTTGCCGGAATGGGGACGAATGTCATCGCGGGTAATTTTATTGCTTTTTCCGTCGCCGCGTTGATTAACCTGCCGGGTAACGCGCTGGGTTCGGCATCGACGATCATTACCGGTAAACGTCTGGGTAAAGGACAGATTGGCCAGGCTGAGCGCCAGCTTCGCCATGTCTTCTGGATGTCGACCTTCATGTTGACGGCAATTGCCTGGGGAACGGCACCGTTTGCCGGTCTGTTTGCCTCGTTTTATACACAGGAAGAAGACGTAAAAGAAGTGGTTAAGGTACTTCTTTGGCTCAACGCTGCGTTTATGCCTATCTGGGCTGCTTCATGGGTGTTGCCTGCCGGGCTAAAAGGTGCGCGGGACGCCCGTTTTGCCATGTGGGTTTCAATGCTCGGTATGTGGGGATGTCGCGTTGTGGCGGGTTATACGCTGGGTATCGTGTTGGGGATGGGCGTCGTCGGGGTGTGGCTTGGAATGTTTCTCGACTGGGCAGTACGTGGCGCGCTGTTCTACTGGCGAATGATCAGCGGTCGCTGGCTATGGAAATATCCGCGACCACAGAAAACGCCAGTGCAAAGCTCTCTTTCTGCGCAAAATGGAGAATAATTCGGCAAACGCGCTGAAATGTGAAATCAACCTTTGACAAGATCCAGGGGCGTCGTTAATATTCGCCCCGTTCACACGATTCCTCTGTAGTTCAGTCGGTAGAACGGCGGACTGTTAATCCGTATGTCACTGGTTCGAGTCCAGTCAGAGGAGCCAAATTTAGAAAGCCTGCTTACGAGCAGGCTTTTTGCTTTCTGAAACTTTTACCAGGCCCGTCTGATTTTTCCCCCTGCCCGAGCGTTGCAAATTCTAAATCAACCTGAATGGATTCACCTCAGCTCACCTGACTGTCCCCGGCGTCTTCGACCACACTTTGCGACAACGTCTTAATGAGCCGCGCGCGACGACGCTCCAGTTCGATAATCTGCCGCTCAATTGATGTCAGACGTTTGCGCTGCACGGGGTAGGTTTCCGGGCAAAACGCAGTACCTTCAACCAGCCGCATACAATCAGGGAAAGAGCGGATTTCCGCAATACTGAAGCCGGTAGCAATCAGCCGTTGGATCTGCCTTACCTGGGTAATCGCTTGTTCAGGGAAATGACGATAACCATTGCAGGCGCGCGTGGACGTCAAGAGGCCATGCTGGTCGTAATGACGGATGGCGCGCACGCTAACGCCGGTTTTCTTCGCCAGCTCACCAATAGATAACAACATTTTTGTACCTCCTCAGCAGGGTCTTGACTCTGACGCCAGTGTCAGGGTTCAGGATAGCCGCGAATCATCATTCACAGGAGAATTTTATGTTGTTATCGCGTTCTCGTACCTTGTTGTCACTATTTTTGCTGTTGGTTTCTACCGCGCTCTTCGCTGCTGATAAGCACTATTCTGTGACGTCACCGGATGGCGTATCGCTGGCGGTCCAGGAATCGGGTGATCCTGATGGCTCGCCGATTATCTTTATTCACGGCCTGCTGGGCAGTCATCTCAACTGGGAAAAACAATGGCAGGACCCGCAATTGCAACATCACCGCCTGATTGCTTTCGACCTGCGCGGGCACGGCCTTTCCGGCAAGCCGCAGCAGGAAGAAGCTTATCGCGATGGTAAGCTTTGGGCTCAGGATCTGGCAGCAGTGATCGCGGGGAGTCATGCCCGTAAGCCGCTGTTGGTGGGCTGGTCGCTGGGCGGCGCAGTGATAACCAATTACCTGGCAGTCTACGGTGACAGCCAGATTGGCGGTGCGTTGTATGTCGGTGGGGTCGTTGAGCTCACGCCGCAGCTGATCCCTGCTCACGCCGGGGTATATCAGGATATGACTGCGGAAGATTTAAAAACGCATCTCGACGGCGAGCGTGCGTTCCTGCGCCTGTGTTTTTATCAGCAGCCGGACAGCGTTATGTTTGAACGCCTGCTGGCAAATGCTGCGATTGCGTCCTGGCCGATGCAACGCGCGGTACCGTCGATGAGCATCCAGCTGGAACAAGGATTAAAAAACGTTAAGGTGCCACTGCTGTTTATCTATGGCGAACATGATGCACTGGTACAACCGAAAGCATCGCTGGCACGAGCGTTGAGCATTAACCCGCAGATTCGTACGCAGGTTTATTCGCAGTCTGGCCATGCGCCTTTTATTGAAAAATCGGTTCGCTTTAACCGCGATCTGGAGGAATTTGCCGACAGCTTGCCATTACAACATTGGGTTAAATAAAACCAGCACAGCGTGCAATCAATAACGCCTTAAGTGAAAGCATGGCCTGAGCCAGGAAGAAGCAAATTCAACGCCTTGCATTGTGATTGAGATGCAAGGCGCTTTTGTTGGCACTTTATACTACAAGTCAGTCGCGCCAGCCCATCTCCGGCGCCACATGCTGCAAAATAGAGTCGATAACGTGTATGTTATAGTCCACACCTAACTGGTTTGGCACTGTCAACAATAACGTATCAGCTTCGGCAATAGCTTCATCCTGTTTCAATTGCTGAATCAATTTATCAGGTTCTGCGGCATAACTGCGCCCGAAAATAGCGCGGGTTTTCTCATCGAGGAAACCAATTTTATCGCTATCCTCCCGGCCGGTGCCGAAATACGCCCGGTCGCGTGAATCCATTAATGCAAAAATGCTGCGACTCACAGAGACACGTGGCGTACGTGAATGCCCTGCTTCTTTCCAGGCCGCACGATAAGCACGGATCTGCTGCGCCTGTTGAATATGGAAAGGCTCGCCGGTTTCGTCATCTTTTAGTGTAGAACTTTGCAGATTCATCCCAAGCTTCGCAGCCCAGACCGCTGTCGCGTTAGACCCGGCTCCCCACCAGATACGCTCGCGTAAGCCTTCGGAAAACGGTTCAGGGCGCAATAATCCTGGAGGATTCGGGAACATTGGCTGCGGATTCGGTTTAGCAAACCCTTCGCCACGCAGCGCATCAAGCAGTTCTTCCGTATGCCGACGCGCCATATCCGCATCCGTTTCGCCTTCTGCCGGTTGGTAACCAAAATAGCGCCAGCCATCAATAACCTGCTCCGGTGATCCCCGGCTGATACCAAGCTGCAGACGCCCGCCGGAAATTAAATCCGCAGCGCTGGCATTTTCAGCCATATAAAGCGGATTTTCATAACGCATATCAATAACACCCGTGCCAATCTCAATTGCGCGGGTTTTAGCGCCGATAGCAGCCAGCAAAGCGTAAGGAGAACTAAGCTGCCGGGCAAAGTGATGCACTCTGAAGTAAGCCCCGTCGGCACCCAGTTCTTCAGCAGCCACCGCCAGATCGATGGATTGTAGCAATGCGTCAGCGGCTGAACGGGTGGCCGATTGCGGAGAAGGCGTCCAGTGACCAAATGACAAAAATCCAATCTTCTTCATGACGTGGTGGTCCTTCTTTTCAGAGAAATAGAGCAGGAAGGGTGATTCATCTGATAATCAGAATAAAAGGCACCTGAATTTTCCCGCCGTGCCTGCCCTACTGTACGCCTTGCATAGCGAGGATAAATATCATTTGTTTAATCTACTACTTCAAAATAACTGAATAAGTCTGTACCAGAAGCAAGGAGTACTCGCCAGGTACAACCTGGCGGGGTGGCCAGAAACAGGCCGCATTTTCTTGTGCGGCCTGGAATTTGCTTGCTGAAATATCACCAGCTTTGCATCGCCACTAACGCCCCGCAAACAGTAAATCTACGGAGAAGGCATTTCTCGCACCGCCCCCTGGCTGCGCTACAGGCTTTCTCTTTCGAGCGGGTTAAAACGCGCGGGCGCGCTAATATTGACCGGCAACCCGGAACGGCGCTCAAGCGCTTTCTCAGCCAGCGCGGCATCAACGCCTTCACCTTTAAGCATCGCGCTCAATGCAGGTGTCGCCGGTAACGGAACCCTGTTTGTCGAGGCAAACTCGGCACGATTACGCGATAGCGGCTCATGCACTTCAACCCAGCGGCTGCCGTCAGGCTCGGTTGTCACTTTTATCGGCCTGTCGATAATCTGTACCCGCGTACCAACCGGAACGTTGTCAAAAAGATATTTGATATCGTTGTTACGCAGGCGGATGCACCCCTGGCTTACACGCAGACCGATGCCAAAATCAGCATTGGTTCCGTGAATCGCATACAGCCTGCCGATATAGATAGCGTACAGCCCCATCGGGTTATCAGGCCCTGGAGGAACAAATGCAGGCAGCGACAACCCCTCTTTAGCGTATTCACGGCGTGTATTTGCCGTTGGCGTCCAGGTGGGGCCTTCCTGTTTACGCTCGACGGCTGTCACCCAGTTTCGCGGTGTTTCACGCCCGGCCTGGCCTATACCAATAGGGAAAACCTCAACCGTGTCGCTCTCTTTGGGGTAGTAATAGAGGCGCATCTCAGCAATGTTTACCACGATGCCTTCGCGAACCGTGTCAGGCAGGATCAGCTGCTGCGGAATAATGAGCTGCGAACCCCCTTTGGGCAGAAACGGATCGACCCCCGGGTTCGCTTCCAGCATATTGCTCATCCCCTGCCCATACCGGGCAGCGAAGGCCTCCAGGGGCTGCATATTATCCTGCGGGACTGTGATTATCTGCACACTGCCCGTTAACCGACTCCCCTCAGGCGGTAGCGGATAGCTGACAGCCTGCGTATGGGTAGAGACAAGCAGAAAGACAAGGCAGCAAAACCATTTTATTCGACGCATGATTTCCCTTCCTCCTGCGCGACATTTATGGATTAAGCATAGTCCTCTTTACCGCTTTCATCGCCTCGACAATAACGCTTTGCAAGCTTTACAGCGCGAAGTCATAATGAGAACCATCGGGCAACTCGACATCGATTCGCAGCTTGCTGCCCGTTGCCTCCACATAACGTTTTAATGTCGAGAGTTTTATATCCCGCCCCTGCTTCTCCATCACCGCCACGGTCGGTTGCTTAAGCCCTAACTCCTGCGCCATCTCGCTCTGCGTTTTTTTTACCCGCTCGCGCAGCTCAGCCAGGTGAATATTCAGCAGCGTTTCCTGGGCCAGGGCCTGCGCTGCCGTCACGACTTCAGGCCGTTGTTCCGCAATCAGCTGTTCCAGCGTTTTGCTCATCGCTCTTTCCCCTTATTTTTCAGATTTTGCAAATAGTTAATCAATTCTGTGTCAGCAATCGGGATCATGACATCGTAAAAACGTTTTTCATTACCCACCTTATTACCTGCACAAAGTAAAATACCGACCCGTTGATAATCAAAAGCAAAAAAGACGCGAAAAAGAAAACCCCGGCTTTGAATACACAACTCTTTCATATTATTGTGCCGGGAACCTTTCACCGTATCCGCATACGGCCTGGGCAACATCGGTCCCTTTTCCCGCAGCACCATCAATGCCGCCAACACCCGTGTACGATCGGAATCGCCCAACGAACTAAACCAACTATCAAACCTCTGCGTCATCTCAATCTGCCACACAACACACCTCGCAATATAGACTAAAAACTATATAGACACAAACCTATAAACGAAGTCTGCCGTGAAAAAATCACACACGCATCAGAGAAAAACCAAACCCGGAACCCATCGTCCAGGATTTAACGCAATGCAATGTAATGCATTGATAACTTTGCGATCTTGTTTCCGGACGCTGTTTCCCCGACGTGCAACATGGTGGATAACAGGCAAAAAATCCCCGCCGAAGCGCTGAGGGATCCCCACTAAATCAGCGCTAATAAACCAGCACCATATTTCGGTAGGTTTTTGCGAGGTGGTTAAGAATGGTGCTCAACACCGTTCGTTTTAAAATTAGCGGAGAGTGTCGCAGGA